>SVUC01000001.1 GCA_015063455.1 Oscillospiraceae bacterium | reverse complement strand
GTCCGAAGCGAATTCCCCAACGTATATCAACCTCTTCTTTTTCGAGATAATTATCTATAAAATCGGTTTTATCAATATCAAATCCAAAATATCTGAGCATCATTACTGCGGATACCGCTTCACAGCCGTTAGGATATTCGGGAAGCTGTGAAATATGCTCGGCGTCAAGTATTTTCAGCTTGATTGTTCCATATTCGTCGCCGGATATTTCGTTTAAGATTTCCTCTGTGCTCAATATATACTCAATCGGAGGAAAATATGCAGCTGCGACGCTGTCGTAATAAAGACGTGCTATACTGTCAAAATTGTACTCTGCTCCGTAAGCTTCTGAGGTAGCCATAAGCCGCTCAGCCTCGTACAAAACATTATTAACTTTTGTTGTGATACGTTCATAGTAAGCAGGATCAACATAACTCACTACTTCCATTTCCTCATGAATATAACCGCCATATTCTGAGAAATCGTATCTGATTGTACCATATTTATCAATGAAAAGTCCCGGTGCCCACTCAAATGATGCTTTTACGATCTTTGCGATCTGATCGAGAACAAGCTCTCGAGGATATGTATAATCATCGTTCTCGTGTGACATTCCTGTTATATTCTCAATGTGCTCGGAAAACAAGAAATATCCTGTACCGTTGTGTGAATCTGAAATTGACCTTATAATATTGTAATAATAGCCGAATATGTCTGTTTCAGTCAGTTCTCTGTCGGGATGATAATGATAGAATATTTCCATATCAAAGGTATCGTATTGGACGCCGTAATCATCAAGAAGTGACTTTACTATCTCGACCGCTTCATTAAATGTATAATACTCTTTGGAGCGAGGTACTTCATTTTCATTGTGAACATAGGAATAATTCCGCAAAAAGTAATTATCGGAAAAAGTAATGTTTTTCGAAAACTGATTCAGCCTCATCTGACTGAAATATGCCATTCCTAAAAAAACAATTACGGCACACAGCACGATCATTATTCCCAAAAGAATGTATACGGTTGTATCGGTTCTTCTTCTCGTTTTTTTGATTTTACGCATAGCCGACTCTCTCAGATCATCATTAATATTTCAATTAAATAAAACAGCTTTACATCGAAAAGTCACTATGCATATAATAACATTCAATCATAAATCAGATATTAATTTTCATTGTTTTTTCGATAAATATTTTACTTTCTAAAGAAAAACGGAAGGCTATATGAAAACCTTCCGTTTTTTTGATTATTCTTCTATGTTATAGTAATCTGAAAGACGAGCGAGATCCTGAGCTTTTAGAGCAGTATTGAAGATTATGATATCATCAATAGCTGCTGACAGCTTATTCTCGTATGTACCCGTTCCGTCCTGTCCAATATTAAGAAGATCCAATGCGTTGAACGACATAAATTTCATTGCGGAATTAAGAGTTGATTTCTGGAAATCTCCAAAGTCGTAGGCAACGCTGATCGAACCGAATGTTCTGTTTACTGAGAGAACAACGTGCACCCATCCTTCTTTATAGTTCGCCGGCATTGTATATTCGAAATTTGTTGCACTGATAGTGTTTCCTGTATTGAATTTTAGGGCACCAGGCTTTAACGACAAAGTAAATCCAGCGTTCTTTCCTACCGAGATGTCCTTATTTGAGAACAACGCCTGCTCACCTTTTAGTCCGCTTGTTTTCAGCCAAAACGCAATAGAGAAATCCTTTGAGCCGGGCTTATAATCCTTGAGGGTGATATATCCGTCGTCAAACGCTGTTCCCTGACCGTAGTAGCCTTCAACGTAATAGAGCTTGCCGTTTGGTTCTGTAGCCACTTTGCCCATTGAATCGCTCGCATCACCGTCAAGTGTAAGGTACGCTGCAATATTTTCTTCACTGAAGAAATCGGTAATATGCTCTCCGCTTCCTGCCGCGGGAGTTGGCTGGCTCTCATAATCTCTCTCAGGAAGAACTACCCCCGGAGGTGTATATATCGGTCTCTCCTGCTCCTCAACTCCCTCGAAAAGTCCGCCCGGAATTCTTGAAGTCCATTCATCTGCTACGTCATAGCCAAGAGCATACATAACAATCGCCGCGTTGTCACGAATTGACATTTCACCGATCGTACTTCCCTTTTGAACATTGTGTCCAATAGCAGCATACATGATCTTCATTTCTGCATCTGTGTCTCCACCATGTGAACCCTCGGGTGTTCCTCCGTGGTCCGTGGTAACAATGAAGAGTGTATCTTCAAGCATATCAAGTGAATCGAGAACGCCGTATATCGTTCCGATATATCCGTCAATCGTAGTGATCTGCTGCAGATGCTTTTTGCTTCCGTATCCATCGGCATGACCTGCGCCGTCAACGCTGTCAAAGTGAACGAACAGGAGTTTAGGATCATTTTTCTGCAGGTATTTACAAACTTTATATGTAACCTTTGAGTCGTTACCGGTATCTTTGTGTATACCAATATCATCTTCTACAATACCAATATTAATTGGATTCCAGTTACAGATTGATGCAAGAACAGCTTCGGGATCGTTTTCACGTACAACGCTGAATATACTTGGGATTCTCGAGCTTATACCATAGGGATGCTTTTCAGCAATAGAGTTTGTAAGTCTGTGTACATCTGCGGTAACACCGTGAATGAGGGAACCCCAGCACTGTGCACTGATTGAAGGAGTCGATGTTATTGCTTCGTAAGTAACGGCACCGTTCTCAAAAATCCTGTCGAGATTTGGGGTGTCTGTTTTCTGGAAGAATGCACCAGCACCGTCAACTCCGATCAAAACTACGCGTTTATACGGAGGTTCGAGTACAACCGGTTCTTCTATTTCAGTTTCAGATTCCTCGGTATCTGCTTCGGTCTCGGATTCTGTATCTTCGGGTGTAGTATCGGATTCTTTCTGATCGTTTATTGATTCATTATTCTTACTTTCCGATTCATTCTGATCATTCGAGCATGACGCAAACAATGTTGCAAGCATCACAAGCACGAGGATCATTGACAATATTTTTTTCATTATAATATCACCTTAAATATTTTTCTATACTTTTTTGAATAGTTCGAGTTTTTCTATTATTCGATTTCTTGAAAAAGTCCGTTAGGAATTTTTGAGGTCCATTTTTCAGGTGCTTCATATCCGAGCGCATACGCGATTACAGCCGCATTATCCCAGATAGACATTTCACCTATTTTCCCACCTTTTTGAACACTGTGCCCAACAGCAGCGTACATAATTTTCATCTCTGCATCTGTATCTTCACCGTGTGTGCCATCGGGGGTTCCACCGTGGTCTGTAGTTACTATGAACAAAGTATCATCAAGCATTCCTCTGTTTTCAAGCACACTGTATATTAATCCGATGTATCCATCAATAACCTTTATCTGTTTAAGGTGGTCGTTACTCCCGTAACCATCATTATGTCCTGCGCCATCAACACTGTCAAAATGAACGAATAAAAGTTTTGGATCGTGTTCCTTCAGGTATTTACAAACTTTATCTGTTACCTGCTGATCGTCTCCGGTATCCTTATGTATACCGATTCCATCTTCAACAACGCCTCTATTGATAGGAATCCAGTTAACGATAGATGCAAGAAGTGCTTCGGAATCATTATCACGCACGACTTGGAATATGCTAGGAATTCTTGAAACAGTACCGTAAGGATAATTATCAATAATAGAGAATGTAAGGCGATGTATATCAGCGGGAACACCATGAAGAAGTGATCCCCAGCACTGTGCACTAACTGACGGAGTCGCTGTAACAGCATCATAAGTAACTGCACCGTTTTCAAAAATTCTATCAATGTTCGGTGTTTCTGCTTTTTTGAAGAATGCACCTGCACCGTCAACTCCGATCAAAACTACACGTTTATACGGTGGTTCGAGTACAACCGGCTCTTCGATTTCGGTTTCAGATTCCTCGGTATCTTCTTCTGTCTCGGATTCTGTATCTTCGAGTGTAGTATCGGATTCTGTTTGATCGTTTATTGATTCGTTATTCTTACTTTCCGCTTTATTCTGATCATTCGAGCATGACGCAAACAATGTTGTAAGCATCACAAGCACGAGGATCATTGACAATATCTTTTTCATAATAATGCCACCTTACACTTCACAAAATGATTTCAAAACTAGATTATTGAGTCAAACTTAAAAGTCAGCGTTCTATTACTGTGCGTTATAATATTCAGCAAGCTTTGCAACATCTTCCTGTGTGAATACTCTGTTGAACATCATAAATTCATCATAGACACCGGGCACAACATACGGATAAGTTCCTGCTCCGTCCTGCCCGAGAGTGAGATGATTCTTGGGTCCCTTGAGTGAAATATCTTTATATTGGTCTGGAAGCTCAACAACCTGCATCTCGCCGAAATCGAAGGAAATACCAACTGTTCCGGCTTCTCTGTCTACCGTAAGAATTATGTGCATCCAGCCTTTATCGAAATCAGCAGGCGGATAGAACATTGCGTCGTAACAGTATTTTCCGTTGCCGATGTTAAATCCAACATTATTTCCTGTAATATAAAACGCATAGCCGATGGAGTTACCCTTACTCCAATACTTGTTGGAGAAGAGTGCGGGGTCATCAATTGAACCTGTTGTATTGATCCAAAGAGATGCTGTGAAACTGTTATTTTCAGGATAATATTCTTTTATCTGGATGAATCCTTCTTCAAGGACAGCACCCTGGCCGTAATAACCTTCCGCATATGTTACATTTTTCTTTGTCTCGGTTGTAACTTTCTCAAGTGCGTCGAGATCAGTTCCGTCCAAAGTAAGATATGCGTAAATATCATCTGAGCTGAAGTAATCAGTAATAAACTTTCCGCTGTCAATAGCAGGTGTGGGCTCACTTGCATGATTGCGGTTTTCACTCATTGCGTGGACCTCATAAGAAGGTCTTTCCTGCTCTTCTACACCTTCAAAGAGGTTTCCGGGAACTCTTGCGGTCCATGTTTCAGGGCAGGAATATCCGAGTGCGTGCATAACGATTGCGGCGTTATCACGTACTGACATCTCACCGATAGTCCCCGATACAACTGTATGACCTGCTGCCGCGTACATAACGTGCATTTCGTCGAATGTATCACCGCCGTGGTCATTTCCATTTCCGCCATGGTCAGCTGTAACGATAAAGAGTGTATCTTCGATATATCCCTTGGCTGCATACGCGTCGTAGATCTGACCGATATATCCGTCAGTTACTGTGATCTGTTCGAGCTGTTCTTCACCGCCAAAGCCCTCATTATGACCCGCGCCATCTACTTCGTCGAACTGTATGAATACAAGCTTAGGATCATTTTCTGCAACGAAATCGCAAACCTTCTGTGCAATATTGGCATCATTACCTGAAGTTTTGTATACACCGATATTATCTTCAATGAAACCGCAGTTGATAGTATCCCAGTTACAAAAAGATGCAATGGTTGCTTCAGGATCATTTTCACGTACTACTCTGAAGATCGACGGGAATATCGACTCAGGATTATAAGGAATGTATGCCGCTGTGGAGTTTGTAAGCTTATGGACATCGGCTGTTATACCGAGCAAAATTTCACCCCAACACTGTGCGCTGATTGAAGGTGTTGCTGTTACAGCTTCGTATGTAACAGCACCGCCCTCAAAAATTCTGTCGATATTCGGAGTGTCAGTTCTATTGAAGTATGCACCTGCACCATCAACACCGATAACGATTACTCTTTTATACGGTGCTTCTGCGGTTACAGGGTCTTCGATCTGCGATTCAGACTCCTCTGCAGGATCATCTGATTCAGATTCGTCCGGATTGTTTACGGATTCATTCGGATTGTTACTGTCGTTATCAGATTCATTCTGATCGTTTGAGCATGACATAAATGATACTGTCATCATTGCAAGAGCAAGAATAATTGCGAGTATTTTTTTCATTTGTTCACCTATACAAATAGATTATGAATCACTGTACTTTGTAATAAGATGCGAGTTTATCAACATCTTCCTGTGTGAATGCGCCGTTGAAGATTATGAATTCATCATAAACACCGGGAACGACGCTTGAATAAGCTCCAGAACCGTCTTGTCCTATATTGAGGTGATTTCTGAAACCTTTAAGTGAAACATCCTTGAATTTTTCCGGAATATTTATAAATTCGAGTTCCCCAAAGTCATACGAAAGTCCGATCTTTGCGTTTTCTCTGTCAACCGTTAGGAGAATATGCATCCAACCGTTCGCAAAGTCTGACGGCAACGAGAAACAAGCTTCATAGCTATTTTCATTATTTCCGATATTAAATCCAAGATCATATCCTCTCATAAAGAATGCATAACCCTGTGAAGCTCCGTTGCGCCAATACTTATTCGAGATCATTGAAGGATCATCTGCACAACCGGGAGTTTTAAGCCAGAAAGACATTGTAAAGCTGTTGTTCTCGGGATAATAATCTTTCATTCGGATATATCCGTCTTCAAGAACTGCGCCTTCTCCGTAATAACCCTCTACATAATAAACCTTCTTTTTGGTTTCGGTTGTTACTTTTCCAAGTGCGTCAAGGTCATTTCCATCCATTGTGAGATATGCGTAAATATCATCAATGTTAAAGATATCTGTTAAATATTCACCGCTATCCACTGCAGGAGTGGGCGCATTTACATGATTGCGGTTTTCACTAAGTGTAGGAATTTCATACGTAGGTCTTTCCTGCACTTCTACACCTTCAAAAAGATTTGCGGGAATTCTTGCAGTCCAGGTTGCAGGCTGAGTATATCCGAGTGCGTGCAAAACTATTGCAGCATTATCTCGTACTGACATCTCACCGATAGTTCCGGGAACAACTGTGTGACCTGCAGCGGCGTACATAACGTGCATTTCATCGTATGTTGAGCCGCCGTGACCTGTGCTGTTTCCGCCGTGGTCGGCTGTTACGATAAACAGAGTTTCATCAATAAAGCCTCTCTCAACATAAGCATCATATATCTGACCAATGTAACCGTCAGTTACGGTAATCTGCTTGAGCTGATCCGGGAAACCAAATCCCTTACTATGTCCCACGCCGTCACATTCATCAAACTGAACAAACACGAGCTTAGGATCGTTTTCTGCAACAAATTTGCAAACCTTCTTTGTAACTTCGGCGTCACTTCCCGATGCTTTATATACACCAAGATTTTCTTCAATAATACCATAGTTAATAGGATCCCAATTACAGAATGATGCAAGTGTAGCCTCAGGATCATTTTCCCGAACAGCTCTGAACATTGTCGGGAAGAGTGATTCAGTATCATAACGTCTTGATCCGACTATTGAATTTGAAAGCTTATGTACGTCTGCAGTTACACCGATCAGGATCTCACCCCAGCTTTGTGCACTGATGGAAGGTGTTGCTGTAACAGCTTCATAAGTAACAGCGCCTCCCTCAAAAATTCTGTCGATGTTAGGGGTATCGGTTCTCTTAAAGTATGCACCCGCCCCGTCGACACCGATAACGATTACTCTTTTATACGGTGCTTCTATTACTACGGGATCTTCTATTTCAGTTTCAGTTTCAGTTTCCGATTCTGATTCAGTGTCAGATTCGGATTCATCGGGTGTCTCAATCGGTTCATTCGAATCACCGTTCGATTCGTTTGGATTACTTTCCGATTCGTTCTGATCGTTTGAGCAGGAGACAAATGCAGAAGTTATCATAAAAAGTGTAAGAATCAGTGCGAGAATTTTTTTCATCTTGTAACTCCTTGGATAATCTTAGACAATAGTATTTGTGCTGAATTTTCTTCAGCACAAATATCAATTCTATTCTTAAATCTTACTTTTCAATTTTGTAGTATGCTGCAAGTGCATCAACATCTCCCTGTGTGAATGCACCGTCGAAGATGATAAATTCATCCATTGTAGCTGTAAGAGGCTCTGAGTAATTTCCGGTTCCGTCCTGACCGAGATTCAAAACATTAAATGAATCAAAGGAAACATTCTTGAGACTATCGGAAATACCTGTTGTGATAGGATTACTGAAGTCATACCAGAAACTAACTGAACCTGCGTCTCTGTCAACTGCTAAAATTACATGTACCCATCCGTGATAGAAGTCAAGAGGGAGAGAGTATTCTGTATCCATTCTTGAGGATCCGTTACCAAGGTTGAATTTTACATCAGTCGGACGGAGAGAGAGAACGTATCCGGGATTTCCTCCACTCTGCCATTTCTTATTGGAAACGAGACACGGGTCACTTGATACGCCGCTTGTCTTGAACCAGAACGATAATGTAAAGCTTGAATTTCCGGGAGCATAGTCATTGATTGAAATATATCCATCATCAAGCTGTGCTGCTTCGCCGTAATAACCTTCAATATAATAGATCTTATTATTTGCAGCTGTTGTTACCTTACCAAGAGCATCTGTTTCATTTCCGTCGAGAGTGAGGTATGCAAGAACTCTGTCGGAGGAAATAAAGTCTGTGAGGTATTCTCCGCTGTCAGCGGTAGGTGTGGGTTCGTTTTCGTGCTTACGATTTTCTGAAGGTTCGGGAACAAATTCAGGTCTTTCCTGTTCATCAACGCCTACAAAGAAATCACCGGGAATTCTGGATGTCCAAGTGCTCGGCTGCTTGTAACCAAGTGCATACATAATAATGGATGCGTTATCGCGGATCTGCATATCCGGAATTGTTCCGCCGGGAACGATATTATGTCCAATAGCTGCATACATAATGTTCATTTCTTCGGGAGTAGATCCACCGTGAGAACCACCGGGTGTTCCGCCGTGGTCAGCTGTTACGATGAAGAGAGTGGTTTCAAGGAAACCTCTTTGTTCAAGTGCATTATAGATCTGACCGATATATCCGTCAGAAATTGTGATCTGGTTCAAGTGCTTGGAACTACCGTAACCTGAGCCGTGTCCTGCACCATCTACCTGGTCAAAGTGTACGAAGAGGAGCTTAGGATCGTTTTGCGCGATGAAATCACAAGCCTTCTTTGTAACTTGTGCGTCATTTCCCGAATCCTTAATTACACCAAGGTTATCTTCAATAATACCTACGTTAATAGGATTCCAGTTACAGAATGATGCGAGAACTGCGTCAGGATCATTTTCGCGTATAACACGGAAAATACTCGGGAAGATGGAATCAACATCATAAGGTGTTGAGCCTACAATACCGTTTGTAAGTCTGTGAAGATCGGGAGTTACACCGAGAAGGAGAGATCCCCAGCTCTGTGCACTGATAGAAGGAGTAGCGGTCTGTGCGGTATATGTAACAGCACCGTTTGCAAAGATCTTATCAATGTTCGGAGTCGGTGTGTTCTGGAAGAAAGATCCGGCGCCGTCAACACCAATGAGAACAACTCTATCATAGAGAGCTACGAGAGGCTCTTCTTCGGGTTCTTCTGTCTCAGATTCAGTAGGAGATTCGACAGGTTCGTCCGATTCTGAATCGACCGGTTCATCGGGATCGGTCTCATCAGGGGTATCGGATGAGCTGTCTGAATCGCTTGGTGTCTCAACATTCACGTCGTCATTCGAATCATTGCCTGATTCGTTGTCTGTATTTGAGCACGCGAACATCGAAGTGAATGTCAAACACAGTACTAAAAGGATTGCCAAATACTTTTTCATAAAACCTCCAAAATTTATAAAATTTATCAGATAAACTGAATTATGGACTTTATTTTAATCTGCGGCATAATATTCCGAAAGAGACTTGAGATCATCACTTGTCAGTACCCCATCAAAGATTATTATGTCATCGAGAACTGCGGACAGACGTGAGGCATACGAACCTGTTCCGTCACGACCTATATTGAGATCACTGTATCCGTCAAACGAGGAGTTTCTCAATTCTTGCGGAATTCTTACGTTAGTAAAGTTTCCAAAATCGTATGAATACCGAATAATATTTGCTTCTCGGTTTACAACAAGCGTAACGTGTATCCATCCGTCATAAAAATCTGAAGGAAGTGGATACTCCGACTCCATTCCTGCTGATCCGCTGCCAAAATTAAACTGAAGGCCGTTTTGATCGAGAGAAATTGAATAACCTTGGCTGCTGCTGTTTTTATAATTCTTATTAGAAAGAATACAGTTCTTTGTTTCTACTCCTGTTGTCTTAAACCAAAATGCTATTGTGAAGCTTGAAGTTCCGGGAGCATAGTCATTAAGTGAAATATAGCCATTCATAAATGATGCTGCCTCGCCGTAGTAACCCTCGATGTAATCGATCCTATTGTCTACTGTAGTTGTGAGCTTACCGAGTGCATCAGCTTCAGTTTCGTCGAGAGTAAGATAAGCACGTATTCTGTCAGATGAGATAAAATCTGTGAGATATCTTCCGCTGTCAATGGCCGGTGTGGGCACGCTTTCGTGAAGTCTTGATTCACTTGTCTGTGGAATGTACACAGGTCTTTCTTGTTCGTCAACACCCTCAAAAACGCCACCCGGAATTCGTGCGGTCCAGTTCTTCGGCGGCTCAATCCCCAGTGCATACGCAACAATAGCAGCGTTATCACGAATTGACATATCTCCGATCGTACCTTTTGTGATTGTCTTTCCGACTACTGCATACATTATGTTCATTTCCTCGGGGGATGGTCCTCCGTGGTATCCGCTCGATGTTCCGCCGTGGTCCGCGGTTACAATAAAAAGTGTGGAATCAAGAACACCTTTGGCGTTGTATGCTTCATAAATCTGACCGATATAAGTATCCACCATTGTGATCTCTGCAAGATGTCTCGCACTTCCGTACCCTGAGCTGTGACCTGCTCCGTCAACAGCGTCGAACTGAACAAATAAAAGCTTAGGATCGTTTTTCTGAAGATATGTGCAGATCTTTTGCGTAACCTGGTAATCATTGCCTGTCTCTTTATAAACACGAAGATTGTTTTCAATGATCCCCTTATTTATTTCGTTCCAGTTACAAAATGATGCAAGGAGGGCGTCGGGATACTTTTCTCGAATAAGCCTGAAAATACTCGGAAAAATGGAATCGGGATCGTATGGGAAAGTCCCTGCTACATCGTTATTAAGTCGGTGATACTCTGTAGTTACGCCGATAAGCAATGATCCCCAGCATTGTGCACTGTTCGAAGGAGTGGCTGTTTGTGCAGTATATGTAACAGCACCGTTTTCGAAGATCCTGTCAATATTCGGCGTATCTGTATCTTTGAAAAATGCACCTGCACCGTCAACTCCGATTATTACAACCCGTTCGTACTGTGCAAGAAGAGGTTCTTCCTCTGGTAATTCCGTATCAGATTCGGATGAGGAGTCTTCAGATAATTGAGAATTACTTTCGTCAGATGATTCAGATTCGCTTTCAGAATCAATAACAGATTCGATATCTGACTCTCCGTTGTCAACTTTTCCGTCATTGCAGGAAAACAACGAGGTTAGAGTCAGGCAAAAAACTAAAATAATTGACAAATACTTTTCCATAATGATTAATTAATTTCTTAAAATGATTATTCAGTCTTGTAGTAATCAGCGAGTGCTTTAACATCTTCTTCAGTGAACGCTCCCTCGAAAATGATAAAGTCATCAAGTGCTGCGGTAAGATTTTTGTGGTATTCTCCTGTTCCGTCCTGACCTATGTTGAGGCCGCTGTACGCATTAAAAGATGATTCTTTCAACTCATCCGTAATAGGTGTAGTTTTGAATTTCCCGAAATCGTAAGTAAAGTTTACGGTATTATTTTCTCTGTCAACTGAAAAAATAACGTGCATCCATCCGTCATAATAATCGTAAGGAAGCGGATAGTCTGTATCCATTCTTGAGCTTCCGTTTCCAGCATTAAACTTGATATATGCATCCCTGAACGCAAGAACAAATCCGTTATTATTTCCGTTTGACCACTTTTTATTCGAGCAAATCGATGGATCAGACTCAACACCCTTTGTTCTGATCCAAGCAGCAATCGTAAAGCTCGATTTATCGGGAGCGAACTGACTTACTGAAATGTGTCCTTCATCAAATACTGCCGCGCTTCCGTAATACCCTTCAACGAACTTGACATTATTGTGAACCTCTGTCTTGGTTTTGCCGAGAGCATCTGTGCCGTCACCGTCAAGAGTCAAATATGCAAGTATTCTGTCCTCGGGAATGAAATCTGTGAGATAACTTCCGCTTTGAGCATCAGGTGTCGGCTCGTTTAGGTGAGCTCTATTCTCAGATGGCTCTGGAACGTAGATCGGCCTTTCCTGCTCTTCTACTCCCTCAAAGAGATTTCCGGGAATTCTCGAAGTCCAGTTTTCCGAAACGTCATATCCGAGTGCGTGCATAACGATCGAAGCGGTGTCGCAGACGTGCATATCATCTATAACTGCTCCCGGAATAACTGTTTTTCCGACCGCGGCATACATAACCTCGAGCTCCTCGGGTGTTTTTCCGCCGTGTCCTGTATTGATCCCGCCGTGGTCTACGGTAACAATAAAAAGAGTCTCATCAAGGAAGCCACGCTCATCGTAAGCATCATATATTCGTCCGATATATTCGTCTGTAATTGTGATCTGCTGAAGATAGGGTTCACTTCCCCATCCGTACTTTCCTGCGCCGTCAACCTGATCAAACTGTACAAAAAGAAGCTTGGGGTCGTTCTCGGATATATATTCGCATACTTTATCCGCAACCTCTTCGTCATTGCCGCCTTTGGTTTTATATACATCGAGATCATCTTCAATAATTCCATAGTTTATTGGATTCCAGTTGCAGATAGACGCAAGAAGTGCATCAGGATCATTTTCTCTTACAACTCGAAAAATACTAGGAAACGGGGAGTCGGCAGGATAAGGTGTTTCTGATACAACAGAATTCGTTAGTCTGTGAAGATCGGGAGTAACTCCATGCAGAATCGAACCCCAGCCCTGCGCGCTGACAGACGGATACGAAACCAATGCGGTATACGTAACAGCACCATTTTCAAAAATTCTATCAAGATTTGGTGTATCGGCATACTTGAAATACGCGCCTCCACCGTCAACGCCAATGATCACAACACGCTCATAAACAGAATCAACAGTGACAGGCAGTTCAGTTTCAGCCGGAGATTCACTTGAGCCTTCGGAATCGATCTGCTCACTAATAAGGGATTCTGACGTTTTATCCTGATTGGTATTTATTTGATCATTCGAACACGCCGGAAGAGATGCACACAGTATAAAAAAAAGAATAATTGTTAAAGTTGTTCTTTTCATCTCAAGTTTCCAATGTTAATTATAATGCAATTTTATTAATTAAGTTAAATAATTACCAAACATCTACATTAATTTTATCAACTTTTTACATTTTTTCACTAAAATGATTATATCATCCTTCTCTTTATTTGTCAAGCAATAATATAACAAAATAAAGCGTAAGATTTCACTATAAATTCTTTTTTCTATTGACAAGAAAAAATTTGAATGATATAATTTTTTTACTGAATTCATTCGGATGGTAAATCTTATGGCAAAAATTTATACTTCTGTAGCTGAGATAATTGGAAAAACTCCCCTGCTCTCACTCACCAACACTAAAGAAAAATACGCACTCAAGGCAAACATAATAGCTAAGCTTGAATTTATGAATCCTGCGGGATCTGTAAAAGACCGTGTCGGAAAATCTCTTATTGAAGATGCGGAAGCGCACGGACTCATCAAACCGGATACCGTAATCATAGAGCCCACATCAGGAAACACAGGTATAGGGCTCGCAGCGGTTGCCGCATCACGCGGTTACAAAGTAATTATTGTTATGCCTGACACAATGTCAATTGAACGGCGCAAGCTTATGACTGCCTATGGTGCAGAACTTGTCCTGACTGACGGTAAGCTCGGAATGAGCGGGGCAATAAAAAAAGCTGAAGAGCTTGCCACTCAGCTTCCTTCCGCTTTTATAGCGGGACAATTTACTAATCCTGCAAACCCCGCTGCACACAGAATGACAACGGGGCCTGAAATCTGGGAGGATACAGACGGTCGTGTTGATGTTTTTGTAGCAGGGATCGGAACAGGTGGGACTATCACAGGTACTGCTGAATATCTCAAGTCACAGAACGATCAGATAGAAATTGTTGGAATTGAGCCCGACACATCTGCCGTTCTATCGGGAGACTCTGCAGGTCCTCACAAATTACAAGGGATCGGAGCCGGTTTTATCCCGTCAATTTTAAACGTCAAAATAATTGACAAAATAATGAAAGTCTCAGCAGATGACGCATATGATGCTGCACGAAATCTCGGAAAAAATGAAGGGATCCTCGTTGGGATCTCCTCGGGTGCTGCTCTTTCCGCCGCAATAGAACTCGCAAAGCTCGATGAATATGAAGGGCGCAACATTGTTGTTCTTCTCCCGGACACAGGTGAGAGATACTTATCATCTGACTTATTTTGAAAAAAAGTAATACCGCAGTTTGATACTGCGGTATTTTTTACGAAATAATTTTTTTAATTATTCTTCCTCAAGCGGAGCCTTTGTATAAGTATAAATGATATGCCAGCCTTCTTTAATCTGTACATCGCTTGCTTTGCCGGGGGCTGACTGACCGTCTACAGTATAGATCCACGAATAAACATATTCTTCTTCCGTTGCAAAGTTCGCGTAAACTGTTCCATCAACAATAACATTAGCGAGGAAGCCGCTTTCATCTATTGTTGTCTCAACATCAACTGCCTGAAGAGCTTCACGAACAGCATCAAGAATCGTTGCGGGATCATCTTCACTTCTCTTAATGGTGTAAGTATAACCGTCGATGTACGGTGCATCATTGAGGACAAGTGAAACTGTGAATGTTGTCTCAACCTTTTTGCTTGCGGAACCGCAAGATACAACTGACATACAGAGCATAAGCATAGCTACTGCGAAAGCAAAATATTTGATCTTTTTCATTTTTTACCTCCATAAGCAGATATAAGATCAAATTCATTATACAATATTGGTTTATAATTGTCAATAGGATGTTTCAATTATTATACTACATTTCTAAAAAATCACACGGCAGCTAAAGAACACAAATACACATTCAAGGCCGGTAAGTAATAATAAGATTGTGAACAAAAGAACATATATTCTTTTTGCATATATGATACAGGTAATTTTCAACACAATGGATATGGCGAGGAAAACCAATGAAAACAATGAAAGCCTAGTACAGAAAAGAATAACATACCATAACAGCAATGATAGGTATGATAAAACAGTCAGTAAAAATACAACCAATCCTTTATTAACTTCTATAACTCTTCTTTTGGTATATAGAAACATACTTGCAATGAGGCATCCATATATTCCGTATGTTAGACAATTCAGCAGGAAAATACCCGTTTGTGAAAACAAATATCTTTCGCTTAAGCTGTTCTTTAATATATACCACGTACTTCCGCCGTTTATCCAAAGAATTATTCCGCCGATACAGCACAAAAATGCAGCGAGACTTATTAGCGGAATATTACTCAGAATAATATTTAATTCACATCTGACTGATCTGGAAATTTTCCTAAAAAACAAAAAATCACCCCATAGGCATTTTATGAGGTGATTTTTGCTTTTATTCTAATCCCTGTCGAACCAATCGTCCCAGAAGTTTCTGTCGTCATCTTCCTCGTCATCGAACAGGTTTAATGTTTCATCAACGTCATCTTCTGTTTCGTCGGTATCGTAGATGTTATCCTCGTCACCGAAATCATCGTCGGGCGGAGCTGTATCTGTTGTATCATCCGGCTCGGGAGTATCGACATCAGGAGGAGTATATCCGCTGTTTTCAGCAGGTGGATTTCCTCCCCACGGACGATAATCGCAGTGGTGATAGCAATATGCGTTATAAGGTGTTGACATATGCGAAGTTCCGCAGTATTCATCTTCATCGAGCATATTGATGAAGAATGGATCTCCCCACCAGCCGCCCGGCTTGACGCTTGACGGCATCTCGCGGTAAACGTACTGAGCATCTTCAACGTATATCTGCTTCGGGAAGCTTCTGTCCTCAACTCTGATCAGTGCAACCTCTACACAGTTCTCGGGATTACAGTTTGGGCTTGCAATGAGGTTTTTGGAAGTATCGCGCAATACTACAACGTGAGTCTCACAGTATTCCTTAGGAGCTGTTTCTCTTGTGAAATATCCAACCTCTGATCTCGAGCCTCTCGGGTCAAGTGCACACGCATCTGTACAGAGGAGTCCGGAATCCTTACAATAAGTTACCTGAATTACACCGGGTGCCAATTCAAACTTTTTGAGGGGTTCGGTTCCTGCTGTTGCTTTTGCAATTTTATCCTCGTGAAGAAGTGTCATAACTTTATCCCAAACGTGAAGTGAGGGGCTAAGTCCGAATGAACTGAGAGACTGAGGGTTGTCATAACCTGTCCACACACCACAAACATAATAAGGTGTATATCCAACGAAGTATCTGTCAAAGTCCGCTGTTGTTGTACCGGTTTTACCAGCTACATCAACTGACCATCTGAGCTGGCACGCTGTACCTGTACCTTCATTCATAACCTTCTGGAGCATTACGGTCATAATTGAAGCGGTTTCTTCGCTGATAACGATATTAACTTCATCGTCTGTATTGTCGAGAATAACGTTTCCGTCAACATCTTCAACATAAAGATAAAGCTTGGGATCGCTGTAGACACCTTTATTTAGGAAGATCGAGTAAGCACCTGTCATCTCGACGAGAGTAACACCGCGGTTCGGCTGACCGAGAGCAAGAGCAGCAAGTCCGCGGTCTGTATAAGTCTCGCCGTTCGAGTTAGTTCCGACTTCTATAAGGCTGTCAAAACCAAGCTCGTTTTTCATAAAGTTGAAGGAATTATCTATTCCGTACATCTGAAGAACTTTCATAGCGATCGTGTTTACAGAACGGGTGATCGCGCTGTTGATCGTTGTGAGTCCCTTATAGACATTCGGATAGTTTTCGGGGTAAGGCTTGTATTCGATTACGGCTTCGGTGTCTTCTGTGGCAGCTACAAGTTCTTTTTCATTGAAATAAAGAGGTGTATCATCAATTACAGATCCATATGTGATCAGTCCTGCATCGAGTGCGGGAGCGTACACAGACAGAGGTTTGATGGACGATCCCGGCGGTCTTACTGCAAATTTACCGTATGCACGGTTTGTACCTCGATTAAGTGTCTTCTCTCCCTTTCCTCCTACGATTGCGAGAACATCATTAGTATATGGATGAGTAACAACACACGCTGACTCCGGCAGAATTCCCTTTCCGACAGACATGAAATACTCATCGGGATTTTCGTATACCATCTCAACAATATTCTGAACTTCGGGATCCATAGGTGTATAGATCTTAAGTCCACTGTAGAATACCATCTGACTTGCAGCAGTCTCTTCAATATTATACAGTTCCATAAAATCCTTGATGAGATTTGTAATAAGCGACTCGGTGTACCAATTATAAAGAGTCATTCCAGGTCCGAGTTTGTTTTCTTCATCATCGTTATGAGAAGCAATAACAAGCTCTTCCTCGCACGCAGCATCACGTTCTGCCTCGGTAATATATCCCTCGCGCCACATTGTCCAAAGAACGTCAGCACGTCTTGATTTGTTACCTTCACGAAGAATTTCTTTACCGTTTACGGTAACGATTCTATCCTCGTCGTGATATTTCGGCTCGTACTGCGAAGGGTTCTTTACTATAGAAGCAATCGCTGCACATTCAACAAGTGAAAGCTCTGATACGTCTTTGTTGAAATAATAGTTTGCTGCAGCCTGTACGCCATCGCAGTTATTCCCGAGGTATATGATATTCATATATGCCTCAAGGATCTCTTCTTTACTCTTTACTTTTTCAAGGTTGATCGCACGGAAGATCTCCTCAACCTTTCGCTGGATCGTAACCTCGTTTTCACCTGTGACATTTTTAATCAGCTGCTGAGTGATAGTCGATCCGCCGCCGTCACCGCCAAAGAAATACTTAAACACAGCTTTTCCTGTTGTGATCCAGTCAACGCCATTGTGCTTCAAGAAACGCTTGTCCTCAATTGCAATAAATGCTTTTTTCAGCATCTCGGGAAGCTGACTATACGATACGGCAATCGTATTTTCACCGCCGGACAATCTTTGATCTTCTATCTCAACAGGTGTTCCGTTACGGTTTATTCTGTCCTCCTCTGTCTCATAATCCATATAGTAAACACGGGTTATTGAGTCTTTATT
Organism: Oscillospiraceae bacterium; assembly: GCA_015063455.1. Lineage (GTDB taxonomy): Bacteria > Bacillota > Clostridia > Oscillospirales > CAG-272 > UMGS1696. The sequence continues at coordinate 32,630 of SVUC01000001.1, read as the reverse complement.
GACTTGGACAATAGTATTGGGATCTATCTCAAGATCAAGATAATTGTTGACGTAAATAATAAATACTGTTCCTACGATTATTCCCGTGATCAATCCGATCAGAAGAACTGTCATAAGAATATTGAAGAAATACGACAACACTCTGAGGAGCACTTTTGCAATGATACCGAGGACTCTGAGCGTTTCCATTCCCCAATTCACGCGTGCTCTGCCATTTTGATTCATCAAGCATCTGACCTTTCGTTACTTATTTTTCTTTTCCTGCATAAATTATACTCTTAATTTTTGAATCCGATATTAACAGAGTCTGATTTTTTGATCTATACTGTTAATTTTCATCGGTAATTATCTTACGACAACGTTATCGTCTCCGAGAATCTCTCTGAGTTCACCGATAACAAATTCGTTTGCGGAAATATAAAGCTTATCTTCGAGATATTCTTTTTTATCCGAGACATAAAATACAGCCTGTACCGATCCTGAGAAGATCTCGCATATCGCACGTGAACGTTTATATTCCTGAGAATCAGCACTCGGTGTGCGAAGGTAGATCTTCTTTATCTGCGTCGGCTGAGGTGATACTTTCTTCGCGATTTCAGTCTGCACATCAGAGCTCTTATTCTCTGCCGATTTATCGCCCTCAAGCTGATCTTGAGTCGGAATCTTATCCTTTTCGCTGTCCTGTACCAATGGAATTACAGTATCAATAAGAATTTTCACATCTTCATCTTCTCTTACGCTGATTCGTCCTCTGACAGCAACAAGAGAATCTACAAGAAGCAGGTGGACGTACTTTGCAAGTACTTTCGGAAAAACGATCAACTCGATCGATGATGTTCTGTCCTCAATGTTGACAAAAGCCATCTGATCTCCGTTTTTTGTTTGCTTATTCGTTTTCTTTGTGATTATTCCCGCGATCGTCACAAGACTCTTATCGCTAAATTGAGGAACATTCGGACTGAGCTGATCTCCAACAGAGACCTCACTCTCTCCGTCTACTTCGTCTTCTCTGAATGATGCTCTTATATCCGATATTTTCGTGGGTGAGATAACAGATTCGTGAATCTTGTAGTCATCGAGAATATGTCCTGACAAATATAGTCCGCAGCTTTCTTTTTCATAAAAGAGCTTTTCTTTTGCAGAAAACTCGTCGATCTGCGGGAATTCTATTCTCGCTTTTTTCGGTACTGAGACTGATGTTTCAAGATCGAAAAGTCCGATCTGTCCTTCGATCACATCGGATGAAGGACCGCTTTTTTTGTCAAGAACCGTTTCGTAAACAGCGAGAAGTCTGCTCCTTGCGATTCCGAGAGAATCAAGTGATCCCGATTTAATCAGAACCTCAAGCTGTCGTTTGTTCATTCCTATCTCGGATGTACGGTCGATAAAATCGTCAAAATCTTCGAATTCTCCGCGAAGTTGTCTTTCGCGAACGATTTGATCTATAAACGACTGACTTACATTTTTCATTGCCGCAAGTCCGAATCTGATCGCATCCCCCTCAACGTGGAAGGATGAGTAGCTTCGGTTTATATCGGGCGGAAGTATCTTGATCCTCTGCTTTGAGCAATCGGCAATATACTCTGCAAGCTTATCGGTTGACGACATGACGGATGTGAGAAGTGCGCTCTCGTATTCTCGCGGATAATGAGTTTTGAGGTATGCTGTTCTAAATGAAAGTACAGCGTATGCTGCTGCGTGACTTTTATTGAACGCATAATTTGCGAAGCTTACGATATCTTCAAAAAGAGTCACCGCATCTTCTTCAGCGATTCCTTGAGATACTGCACCGTCGATAAACGCCTGTCTCTCGCCGTCGAGGACATCCTGCTTCTTCTTGGAGATCGCACGGCGTACAACGTCAGCGTGACCGAAAGAGTATCCCGCGATCTCACGGAATATCTGCATTACCTGTTCCTGATATACGATACATCCATAGGTCACATCAAGTATCGGCGCAAGCCTCGGTGTACAGTATTTGATCTTCGATTTATCGTGTCTTGCTTCAATATATTTCGGAATTGAATCCATCGGGCCGGGACGGTAAAGCGCGATCGCGGCAATAATGTCGTCGAGGCACCGAGGCTTGAGCTGTGTCAGCATTTGTCTCATTCCTGCAGATTCAAGCTGAAAAACGCCGTCGCATCTGCCGGATGAGATCGTATCGTATGTCTGCGGATCAGATATGTCAACCTTTGTAAGATCAAAATCGGGGTTGTTTTCCCTGATCTGAAGCTCTGCATTATTTATAATTGTAAGATATCTGAGCGCGAGGAAGTCGAATTTGAGAAGTCCGAGCTCAGCTATTGTGTCCATATCAAACTGAGTGACTATCACTCCGTTATTTGTTGATACGGGAACGTACGATGTAACGGGATCTTCGGTTATAACTACGCCTGCCGCGTGTGTAGATGCGTGTCGGGGCATTCCCTCAAGAGCTGATGCTGTATCTATGAGCTTACGGACACGGTCATCGTCATCGTACATTGCACGAAGATCCTTATTATTCATAGCCTTTTCAAGAGTGATTCCAAGCTCCTGCGGAATTAACTTAGCTACTACATCGACCTCGCTATATGACATTCCGAGTGCGCGTCCGACATCTCGTACTGCCGCTTTTGCCGCAAGAGTTCCGAACGTAACGATCTGTGCTGTATGATCGTCGCCGTATTTGTCCCTAACATATTCGATCGCTTCGTCGCGTCTGTCATAGCAGAAGTCGATATCGAAGTCAGGCATACTGACTCTTTCGGGGTTGAGGAATCTCTCGAACAAAAGATCGAATTTGATGGAATCTATATCGGTGATACCGACAAGATATGCAACTATACTTCCCGCACCTGATCCTCGTCCCGGTCCGACCGGAATTCCGCACTCTTTTGAATGATTAACAAAATCCCAAACGATAAGATAATACTCGCTGTACCCCATTTTTGCGATAACAGAAAGCTCGTATTCTATTCGTTCTACGTAAACTTTGCGCGGTCTCTTATCATCAAACACTATGTGACCGTCTGCGGATTTTTTCTCAAGTCCGTCATACGCAAGTTTCTTTAAGTATTCATCGGGATGCATACCGTTCTCGGGCTTATAACGAGGCAATTTTGTCTTGCCGAATTCAAAATCAAATTCGCACATATCCGCGATCTTCTGTGTGTTTTCACACGCATCTGCGTACGCCGAGAAAAGCTTTTCCATCTCAAAAGTATTCTTGAAATAGAATTCGTCTGTTTCAAATCCGATCGGCTTACCGTCTGTAATGACGTTGTTCGTCTGTATGCACATCAAGATCGCTTGTGTTTCAGAATCGGATTTTTTAATATAATGCACGTCGTTGGTTGCGACCATAGGAATACCCGTTTTCTCGGATATTCTTCTGATTCCTTCGCACACCACGTCATCATCTCGAAGTCCGTGATCCTGGAGCTCAAGATAGAAATTTCCTCGTCCGAATATTCCGTCGAGGTGTCTTGCATATTCTTCAGCTTTTTCGTATTCACCTGCTACGATACAGCGAGGAATATACCCCGCAAGGCAAGCCGAGAGACACACAAGTCCCTCTGAATGTTTCTCGAGAAGCTCGTTATCAATGCGAGGTCTTGAATAGAATCCGTCAATAAATCCCTTTGAAACGAGGGTAATGAGATTATCCCACCCCTTTTTATTCTTCACGAGAAGAACAAGGTGTGCGCTTCCCGAGTCAAATTCTCGTTCCTTGTCGTACATACTTCGTCTTGCAACGTAAACCTCACATCCGATGATGGGTTTTATTCCTTCTTTTTTGCAGGCTTTATAAAAGTCGACAACGCCGTACATGACTCCGTGATCGGTTATTGCTACGGCGTTCTGTCCCGCTAATTTAGCGGCTTTTGGTATATCGGAAATACGGCAGGCTCCGTCGAGCAAGCTGTATTCACTATGAAGATGCAGATGAACGAAAGAGCCCATATTTCCTCCTGATTTAATCTGTTTTTAATAGCTCCTCGGCAAGAGCGAGGATTTTATCGAGTCGGTGTTTTATTCCCGATTTTGAGACCTGCGGATTTAGCAGCTTTCCAAGGTCTGTGAGACTCAGCTGGTCGTTCTCATATCTGAGGACAGCTGTTTCTCTGAGTTCTGTTGGGAGTGAATCAATTTTTCCGGTCTCGATAAGCTTACCTATCGCGTCTGTATATTTTTTTACCGCCTGAAGCTGCTTTTCAATATTTGCGGTATCGCAGTTGACCTGTCTGTTTACCGAATTTCTGAATTCGTGAACTATCTTCACGTTCATAATATCAAATGCTGCGGCATTTGCTCCGATCGATACAAAAAATTCCTCAATCGCGGAGCTGTCTTTGATATACAAAACAAACTTATCTTTTCTGACTGTTCTCTTGAAATCACAACCAAAATCTGCGAGAACAGATTCGATGAGTTCGCACATTCTCTCGTGTGAAAACGAAAAATCGAGATGGTATGTTTTCTCGGGATCTGTCACCGATCCGTAGAGCACAAAAATCGCCTTCAAGAATGAAACTGTACAGTTCTCACACTTTATATTCTTGTATATCTCTGAGATCTTATCTGTCAGATCGTTCTTTTTCTCTGATCTGAGTTCAAGAATTGATGTAAAAATCCGTCTGCAGCACTTTTTCTTTATTTCGTCATTCTCGATCTGCGTTTTGACTTTTTTTGAAAAGGATTCCATTTTCTATTTTACCTGAATGACTTCGCACTCGATCTTACACTCGAATTTATCATATACGCACTTTTTAATATGATCAACAAGCGCAAGAACATCTTCAGCGGTAGCCCCGCCGCGATTGATTATAAATCCCGCGTGCTTCTCTGAAACCTGTGCCCCGCCAATCTGATATCCCTTCAGCCCGCATTCATCGATCATCTGTGACGTATACCTTCCGGGATATCTTTTGAAAATACTTCCGGCACTCGGGTAATCAAGGGGCTGCTTAGATATTCTGCGATTCATATAATCGTTCATCGTATCGGAAATAACCTCTTTATTCCCCAATTCAAGTTCAAAGACAGCCGAGAGGATCAGATAATTATTCGATCTGTATACGCTCTCTCTATATCCGAAGTTATGTTCAGCGTTTGTGATTGTATGAACGCTGAAATCTGACATATCGAGATATGTACTTTCTTTGAGTACACACGCGATCTCTTTATTATATGCTCCTGCATTCATAAACACGGCTCCGCCAACGCTGCCGGGGATCCCATATGCAAACTCCATACCCGTGAGCGAGTGATCACGCACTGCCTTACACACAAGATTCAGGAGCGCACCTGATTCAGCTTCGACCCGGTTTCCGTCAACAGAAATCCTGCAAAGGTTAGCTGTTGAAATAACGGCACCCGCGTATCCTTCATCTGCGAACAAAACATTTGATCCGTTTCCGAGAATATAGTATTTTGCACCGGTTTTCTTTACCATTCCGCAGAGATCAACAAAAGATGACATACTTTGCGGAATCAGATATAAATCAGCGATGCCGCCAATACGAAAAGATGTATGACGGCTCATTGGTTCGCTGTATTTAATTTCAATTTTTTGATCGGCGTTTATCTGTTCATTATTGTACTCCTGTATCAATGATGCAAGAGCTGTTAAATTTTCAGTCATTCGCGCCTCCGTTATAATATTTCGTTAAGCTCTGAGAGCTTCTCTATATTATATGTAAGTTTTCTGCCATTGTCAGGCAAATTATTCGGATTGTACCGACAAATATCAATCCCGTATCCTATCGCACCGTCGCAATCTGACGTGAGTGAATCCCCAATAACGAGATATTTTGATCTGTCGCTCTCTCCGATCCTCTCAAGGACCTGATCGAAAAACAGCGGTGAGGGCTTTGCAGCTCCGATTTCTTCCGAAATAAATATCTCACTAAAGTACTGCTTTATTGAAGATGCGAAAAATCTCTTTCGCTGGATTTTTGCGATTCCGTTCGTAACGATATACATTTTATATTTTTTCGAAAGAGCCGCAACACATTCCTCAGCGCCGTCGATAAGGCACGACTGCTCAGCGAGAGATTCAATATACAGGTCACGCATCTCTCCTGCCTTTTTGAGAGTTTCTTCACATTCCTCGTTTCCAATTGAACGAAGCAATAGTCTGAATCTCTCAAGCTTCAGAAAATCGAGTGTGATTTCTTTTTTTTCTATCTTCTTCCAAAGGCTGTCGTTTATCTCGGAATATGTTGAATAAAGTTCTTCCGAGAATTCTATGCCCGATGCCGAGCACGTCTCACGAAAAGCAAGGTATTCAGCCTTTGAAAAATCAAGGAGAGTATTGTCGGCATCGAACAGAAGATATTCATATTTTTTCATAGATAGCAATTACTTTGTAAACTTGTGGAAGGTCTTCTTACCCTTCTTAACGATAATACCGTCACCATCAAATGCAGATTCTTCTACTGTGGCATCGAGAGAATCAGTCTTCACATCAGCAACGAATACGCCGCCCTGCTGGATAAGTCGTCTTGCTTCAGACTTAGATGCAGCGAGCTTGGACTTGAGAAGCATATCAATAACGAGGATCTTACCATCTGTAAAGTCTTCTGCGGAAAGAGTTGTTGTGGGCATATTTTCAGTATTCATACCGCCGTTTGCAAAGAGAGCTTTTGCAGCAGCCTGAGCTTTTGCAGCTTCTTCTTCACCGTGAACAAGCTTTGTAAGCTCGTATGCGAGGATCTCTTTAGCTGTATTGAGCTGGCTTCCTTCCCAGGAATCCATTGCGTCGATCTCTTCGATAGGAAGGAATGTGAGCATACGGATACACTTGAGCACATCGGAGTCTGCAACATTTCTCCAGTACTGGTAGAAATCGAAGGGAGATGTCTTATTAGGATCGAGCCATACTGCACCGGATGCTGTTTTACCCATCTTCTTTCCTTCGGAGTTGAGAAGAAGAGTGATTGTCATAGCGTGAGCGTCTTCTCCAAGCTTTCTTCTGATAAGCTCAGTACCGCCGAGCATATTAGACCACTGATCGTTACCGCCAAACTGGAAGTTACAGTTGTAGTTCTTGTAGAGGTAGTAGAAGTCGTATGACTGCATGATCATGTAGTTGAATTCAAGGAAAGAAAGTCCCTTTTCCATTCTCTGCTTATAGCATTCTGCTCTGAGCATATTATTTACTGAGAAACAAGCACCAACTTCGCGAAGAACATCAATATAATTGAGGTCGAGAAGCCAATCGGCATTGTTAACCATCATTGCCTTACCTTCACCAAATTCGATAAAGCGTTCCATCTGCTTTTTAAAGCAATCACAGTTATGCTGAATAGTTTCGCGAGTCATCATAGAACGCATATCTGTTCTTCCTGAGGGGTCACCGATCATTGCTGTTCCGCCGCCGATGAGGGCGATGGGACGGTTACCCGCCATCTGAAGTCTCTTCATGAGGCAGAGTGCCATAAAGTGACCTACGTGAAGTGAGTCTGCAGTCGGGTCAAATCCGATATAGAATGTTGCCTTACCGTTATTGATAAGGTCCTTGATCTGTTCTTCGTCTGTCATCTGCGCGATAAGACCACGCGCTTTAAGTTCGTCAAAAAGTGTCATTTTTTACTCCTGTTTTTATTGTTAATTGAAATTGTTTACGTTTTTATTCAGCATTTCCTGTGCGGCTGCTGTTTGCTTTTCTGTTACCGATATTCCGCCGATTATTCGTGCGATCTCCGCTGTTCTTTCATCGCCTGTAATCTCTCTGACAGAGCTTTCGGTTCTTCCGTCAATTTCTCTCTTACTTATAAGGAAATGAGTTGATGCGATAGATGCTATCTGAGGTGAATGGGTTACCGAGATCACCTGTGCATTTTTTCCGAGTCGGTCGAGCATAATACCGATCCTCTCAGATGTTCCGCCTGATACACCCGCGTCGATTTCATCGAACACAAGTGTTCCGGAATCATTTTTTTCAGCGAGCGCGGTCTTTATCGCCAAAGTAATTCGTGAGAGCTCTCCGCCCGAGGATACCTTACCGAGAGACTGCATTTCCTCCCCAACGTTGACCGAGATGAGAAAATCGACGTCGTCGCATCCGTCAGCCTTGAAAACAGGCTCACCTGTTTTTTCTCTCACAGGAACGACTGATATCTTGAATCTGACCTTCGGCATATCAAGGAATTTGAGTGATCCTGCGATCTCGTCTGCAAGCTTTGCTGCGGCAGATGATCTTTTTGCAGATAGCTTCGCTGCCGCTTGTGCAGCCTTTTCTTTAATTGCCGAAAGCTCCCTTTCAAGCTCTGTAAGCTTAATATCGCCTTCTTCAAGATCGGCTATTCGCGCCGCGATCTCTGCTCTCTTTGCTTTGATCTCGGGAATCGTTGCGCCGTATTTCTTTTCAAGACGTTCTATGAGAGACAGTCTCGATTCGATCTGTGTCAGCTTCTCAGCAGGATTTTCAAGAATCTCATCATCAAACGCATCCTTGATCTGCTCTGCAATATCAATAACTTCGTATCTGAAGTTTGAGAGCTTGGCGATCATCTCGTCTGCCCCCTCGACCACATCAGAAAGCTGAGTCAGCGCCGCTTCTGCACGTTCAAGAAGATACACGACAGTCGCGCCCTTTTCACTGTAGGCGAGTGCTTTTGTGACGACGCCCGCATATTTTGAAACCCTCTCAGCAGATTTCAACTTATTTCTGAGGCGGATCAGTCTCTCTTCTTCATCGTCAGCGGTCAGCTTTGCGGACTCGATCTCTTTTTTCTGATAGCGAAGGATATCGAGCATTATATCGCGCTCTTTCATCGCGGATTTCAACTCGTCGATCTTACCTCTCACTTCAGTGAGGACGGAATAGTGCTCGGAATATTCGCGTAATTCTTCTGCGGAATCCGCAAACATATCTATGAGCGAAACATACGTCGATTTATCAGCAAATGCGCTTCGTTCTGTCTGAGTCTGAATATTGATAAGTATCTGTGAAATTTCCTTTAGCGCAGAAAGAGGCACAGAACGCTTTCCTATCTTAGCGACAGATCTTCCGTCTGAGTTTATCTGACGGGAAACCTGAATCTCACCGTTTTCATCAGGTGAATATCCAAGTGCTTCAAGCCGCATCTTCTCAGAGTCAGAGGTGTGAAATATTGCAGAAACATAAGCGCGTTCCTCGCCTGTTCTGATAAGCTCACGTCCGTTTTTTGCTCCGCATAGGAGAAGAAGACTGTCTATTATAATAGATTTGCCCGCACCGGTTTGTCCCGTCAAAACGGTAAATCCGTCATTGAACTCAATATCAAGCTGCTTTGCAACGGCGATATTTTCTATATACAAGTTCCAAAGCATATCTTTTCACTCCGATCAAGTTTTAATAATTACGAATTAATGAGTTTTGTAATTCTGTGTGCTATTGCGATGGCAGATTCTGTATCACGGGTTACAATAATGATACAGTCATCCCCCGCTACGCATCCGAGAATATCTGTCTCGTGAAGAGAATCAACTCCTGCAGCAACTGCCTGAGCCATACCGGGATATGTCTTGATAACGATATCGTTATATGACGAATCAACACTCTTTATCGAGCTTGCAATAGCACGGCTGTACACATGGTGATGTTCTCCCGAGTTATTCTTCGGAACAACATATTTGTATGTACCCATATCTGACATCTGCTTGAGAAGCTTGAGCTCTCTGATATCTCTCGATATTGTTGCCTGTGTTACATCAAATCCTGCAAGCTTGAGCTTAGCGATCAGCTCCTCCTGAGTTTCGATGTTGTAATTCTCGATTATCTCGAGTATTTTGTTGTGTCTCTTTACTTTCATGTCAGTCCCTTTCGACCGGAAATCCGGTTATATTGAAAATATTTGTTAACAGATTAATTTTCGGACAGCTTTGTATGAAGCACGCCGAGGAATCCGCCTTCTTTTACGCGGATAAGCTTTGTTTTATATTCCGAACGGCGTATTTCAATCGAATCACCTTGGTAAATACGGAGAACGTCACGTCCGTCTGCATTAAAAAATACCGTGGAATTATTATCAATAATGTTATTTATCGTTATTGTTGAATCTGCGCGAAAAATTACAGGTCTGCTGTTGAGAGTATGCGGACATATAGGGGTGAGGCATATTCCTTCAAGTGACGGCTCGAGAATAGGGCCGCCTGCCGACAAAGAATATGCGGTTGAACCTGTCGGGGTTGAAATTATCGTTCCGTCAGCACGGCAGGTCTCAATTTTGATTCCGTCACAGCACACATCGAATTTAATAAGCCTCGAAACCGGACCGTTTGTGAGAACAAGGTCATTGAGAACTGTAAAATTTACTCTGACCTCTCCGTTTTTATCGATCACGGATGCATCAAGCATCATTCTCTCACTTACAAGATATTCACCGCTGATAAGCTTATCTATAAGAGCTGTTTCATTAATTTCGAGTTCACTGAGAAAACCAACGTGTCCGAAATTGATACCAATAATGGGCATCTGATATTCGAGAAGTCTGTGAGCGGCCTCGATTATTGAACCGTCTCCCCCGAGTACAATTGCGGCTTGACACGCCGAGATTTCAGAATCAGAAGAAATACTCTTTACCTTATCCGAAGCGCAATCATCAAATTCGTCACGGAAAACGTATATTGTGCCGCCCGCCGATATGATTCGTTCTATCAGTGAAGCAATATTCTCTTTTGGAATCTTTTTGGATGTATTGGGTATCAGTATGAAATTTTTTATCTTATTCATTAACTGCCTCCCCGATGTCTTTTTCTGTAACCTGAGCTTTGCCGCCGCTTACCGCGAAAAACAAAAATTCAGTATTACCGTCTCCGCCTTTGATCGGAGATTTCATAATTTTTTGAGGTGCAAGGTTATTTTCTGCTGCCGCCTCAAGTATTTTTCTGATTGCAGCCAAATGCTGCTTTTTATCTTTGACGATGCCGCCTTTTCCGAGTGCTTCTCTTCCGCACTCAAACTGCGGCTTTATAAGTGATACAAAATATCCGCCGTCAGCAATGATTCGGCTTATCGCAGGAATAACCAGCGATTGCGAAATAAAGGAGAGGTCACACACAACGATCGAGCATTTTTCGGGAATGATCTCCTTAGTCAAATATCGTGCGTTGCAGTTTTCAATATTTGTTACACGTGTATCTTCTCTAAGGGAGAGATCGAGCTGATCGTGTCCCGAATCAACTGCGAAAACGTGCGACGCACCTCGTCTGAGAAGGCAATCGGTAAATCCACCTGTTGATGCTCCAATATCAGCACAGATCTTCCCGCTTACGTCAATTTTGAACTCAGCCAGGGCAGCATCAAGCTTCATTCCGCCTCGTCCGACAAAGCTGTGCTCTTCACCTATCACTGAAACTGAAGAGTTATCGCCCACGTCAAACGAATTTTTAGTGACAACAATTCCATTAACTGTCACGAATCCGCCTGAGATAAGCTCTGCGGCACGGCTCCTGCTTTTCGCAAGTCCGTTTTTTGCCAAATAAAGATCAAGTCTCATTTGTTTCTTGAAAGAAGCCAAATAGCGAGCTTACAAAGAATCTCACTCTTCGGATACTCGGAAATTGCTTCAACCGCAAGAAGAGTGAGAAGAGTTTCTTCTTCCTCTGCATCCTCAAGCTTCATAAATTTCAGTGATGTCTTCTTATTGTTCTTTTCATCACTTCCGACTTCTTTTCCGAGAGTTGCGGTATCACTCTTCACGTCAAGAATATCATCGTGGATCTGGAATGCAAGTCCTATTGCATCAGCGTACAATCCTATGCTGTCGATATCGCGCTTTGAAGGCTTATCACAAGCTGCAAAATACCCGAGAAGGCACGCTGCACGAATGAGAGCACTTGTTTTCTTAAGATAGATCTCTTTAAGATCAGCGTATGTACTTACGTTTCCCTGAAGATCAAGTGTCTGCCCGCCGACCATACCAACAGCGCCTGCTTCGTGTGCAAGCTCTGAAATTGCAAGTCTGACAGATTTATGAGAAACGTATACATTTGATGCAGCAATCTCAAATGCAAGGGTGAGAAGTCCGTCACCCGCAAGAAGAGCTTCTGCCTCTCCGAATTTCTTATGGCACGATGGCTTGCCCCGTCTGAGATCATCGTCATCCATACACGGAAGATCATCGTGAATAAGTGAATATGCGTGAACACATTCGAGTGCACAGGCAAACGGCATTGCCGCTTCCTCTTTCCCACCGAACAATCTGCAGAATTCAAGCACTAAAAATGCACGAATTCTCTTTCCTCCGCCGAGAGTTGAATATCTCATAGCCTCGGCCACAACAGTGTTTCCCGTGTATGCTTCAGAGAGATATCCTGCGAGAGCGAGCTCTACTTTTTCCGCTGCTTCACGAAGAGCGTTTTCTACCAAATTTGTTGCAGTATTATCCATTATCACACATCTTTCGTTATTCTGTGTTCATTTCATGTCTGCTTCCACAAGAGTACCGTCTCCTGCGGAGGTCAGAATCTTTACTTTCTGTTCTGCTGTATCAAGACGTGAGTTGCAAAGCTTGACAAGTGCAACCCCTTCTTCAAACATTGCAAGTGACTGGTCAAGAGGTGCATTGCCGCCCTCAAGCATTCTAACGATCTCTTCAAGCCTTGCAATTGCGACCTCAAAGGTCATTTCATTATTTTCCATATCTATTTATCCTCAATGAATGATTAATTCATATCTGTTTTCTTAATTTCTTCGACGGTGCATAAAGCTTCGCCGCCGATAGTTTTGAATTCGATCTTATCTCCGACAGCAACGTCGTCGATCTTCTTTACAAGCGATCCGTCATCCTTGTAAACAGCGCTGTACCCTCTTGATATCACTGACAGCGGATTTAATGCATTGAGCTTTCCCGCTTCCTTTCCCATATCAGCCTTTTTCATTTCAATGACACGCGACTCTGCTCTGACAAGACGGTCATACAAAAGATCTGTACTCATTCGTCTGTCATCTATAAAATTCATTGGGTTTGTCATTGCACGATTCTTAGAGAGTGAAGAAAGCTTTTCGCGGTGCTGTCTGAGCATCATTGAGATAACATCAGCTTCGCGTGTAATGATATTTGAGATCTTCCTCTTGAGCTCATTTGTTTCGGGAACGGCAAGCTCGGCAGCTGCTGAAGGGGTCGGCGCACGTTTATCTGCGACAAAATCGCATATTGTAAAGTCCGTTTCGTGTCCTACTGCAGAAATTACGGGAATCTGAGAAGATGCGACGACTCTCGCAAGCCCTTCATCATTGAAAGCCCACAGGTCCTCAATAGATCCGCCACCTCGTCCGATTATGATTACGTCAACGCTTTTTGTAGCGTTGAAATAATTCATGCCCGCGATAAGCTGCGGCGGTGCGTCAGGTCCCTGAACAAGCGAGGGATATAGAACGAGCTTCGCATACGGAAAACGTCTTCCGCATACGTTTATCATATCTCTGATCGCCGCACCGGTTGCGGACGTAATAATTCCTACTCTGCGCGGGATTTTGGGAAGAGGCTTCTTTCTCGACTGATCGAAAAGGCCTTCATATTCGAGCTTCTTTTTGAGCTGTTCAAATGCAACATAAAGTGCCCCGACTCCGTCGGGCTCCATAGAATCACAGTATATCTGATATGTACCGTCACGAACAAATGCGGATATTCTGCCGTGTGCAGTGACCTTCATACCGTCTTCCGGAATGAACTTCATTTTTGACGCGGATGACTTGAACATTACTGCTCTTAGTTGTCCGCCCTCATCTTTGAGTGTAAAATAGAAGTGTCCCGTACTGTAGTGATTCTTGAAATTCGATATTTCGCCTTTGACATATACATCGGTAAGCTGCGGAGTTGTTTCGATTATTCTTTTAACATACTCGTTGAGCTGAGTTACCGTCAAAGCTCCCGGAAATCTGTCGGGAGATATATTCATACCATCAATATTGTTCATTATTCTTTTCTCTTCTGTAGATTACAGATGCGAGAGCTGCAACTCCCGCTGCATTATCTGATGAATACTGTGCGTCCGCAAACATACCGTATTGGGATAATGTTTTTCTGATATAAGATGAGCTCATCACACCACCCGCGTATATGATTGGGAGAGAGCCATACTGTTCTATCGCGTTTTTGGTGATTTTTTCGAGAGTTTTTGCAATAAAATCAAGAGTATATGCGGATGTTTGGGCAATATCTTCTTTTTTTTGATAAAGCTCTGCGGATTTGTTTTCAAGTCCCGAAAGATTACACCAAGTACCTGATACCGACAATTTCGGAGAATTCAGTTTTCCCTCGTATGTCAATGCGGCTTTATCCATTTCTGCACCGCACGGGAAATGAAGTCCCATACGCACACCAGTTCTGTCGATCGCCTGTCCTGCATTGATATCCCGTGATCCGCCGATCTGAGTTACCTTGAAAACAAGCTCTTGATCAGGCTCACACAAAAGGACATCTGTTGTACCACCGGAAACGTGGAAAGCAATAAAGTTTTGCTTCATCATTTCCTCAGGATTTTCACCCGAGTTTCGGCAAGCTGACAAAAGAGCAGCCATAATGTGACCTCTCTGATGTGACACACGATAGAGATTTATCCCGTGAGTTGCTGAAATCATCTCTGCTGATGCCAGACCAGAAAGAAAACACGGCATATACGATCCCTCCGTATCTCTCGGAGAGACAGAGCATCCTACTGCTGCTATTCTCTCATCCGACGCAGAAAGCATCTCTTTCAGTCTTTCTGCGGCAAGCGGAAGGTTCTTCACATGATGAAATACAGCATCACTTTGTCTGAGTCCTCTCTCACCCTCACGAACAGGAAGCGGAACCTTTACATTGGCAAGAATGTTCGCGTCCTCGTCGCAGATTGCAGCAGATGTTGTATAGTTACTTGTATCGATCCCGAGAAAAAGCATTTTATTCCTCTGTAGCAGGAGCTGTATCTCCGATCAAGCCTCTCTCACGCGCGATCTTATTGAGAATACCGTTTACAAAAGATGGAGCGCTGTCCTCATCGTATATCTTGACAAGCTCTACCGCCTCGTTAATCGCAACCTTCGGCGGAACATCGGTATAGAGCATTTCATAAACAGCAAGTCTGAGCACAGATCTTGATGCTGTTGACATACGGGATATTTTCCATTTTGCAGAATATGATTCGATCTCGGTGTCAATTTCTGCATTTTTCTCTATTACACCGATAAACGTATTTTTAACAAATTCATTGTCAATCTGCTCGGTGTCTTCAACAAACAGATTATAAAATTCTGCGGGCTCTGTTTCCTTGTCAAATTCTCTTGCAAAAAGGATCTTAAACGCCGCTTCTCTGAGTTCATGTCTTGAATATCTTGTTTTACCTGACATAGCTGTCTCCCATACCGCTCTATACACGCGGTTTTTTATATTTTTCCGCCTTTACTCAGCGGAGAGCATACTTTTATTTATACATATTTAATTATAATACATATTTTTCTGTATGTCAATGGATAACAATACAATTATTCATAAGTTTTATTCATTATGCACAGCAGAATGTATATACACATTACATATAAAATTAAAATATGCAGGATATTACGACTTTTTTCTTTATTTTCACACAAAAATTGCATAAATTTGTATTCTTCCGAAGTATGTATATTCACACAGATCATTATTTACCGAAAATTCCATCGAAATCTATAATTTATTAACTGTTTTATGATATTATAAGGTAAATAATCAGATTCGAGGATTGCATTTTGAAGAATTATATTTTTATCAAAAAGATTCTTACCTCTGCGTGTGTGATTTACACATTTCTTATTACCGCCGTGTTCCTGCTCGGTGTATTCGTTAACTCAGCCTGGGTACCAACTCTCAATATGGTTTTAGCTTTGCTGGTGTTCTCTCTTGTTCTCTCGGCGGCAAATCAGTTTTTGTTCTCAGAAAAGCTTGTGTTCTCACTCAGACTTCTTATTCATTTTATCGTAACAACCCTATGTTTTTACATAGTTTTTGTCCTGTGGGGCGGGTACAAAAACAACGGCGGAAATGTTTTGATGGTGCTTCTTATCTATACGTTTGCGTATGTAATTTTCACCGCCATTGTCGGTTGCTACAGATATCTTACCGCAGACCTTCGTGCTGCTGAAAAGAAATATGAAACTCAGTTTCAGAAAAAAGACGACTACAACTCACAGTTCGGTGCTTAATTTTAAGCATTGCTCTATCAGGAGATTACAATGCAGCTTGACGTAATTGCAAAAATCAGAACAGATTTTCCCGAAAAATTCGGAATCCCGCGGCAAAGCGGACTTGTACCCGAGCTTGTCGGAAAAATTGTATTTGAGCCGAAGTACCGAAATTCAGATGCTCTGCGAGGTCTTGAAGGATTCTCTCACTTATGGGTAATCTGGGGTTTTTCTCTAGGATTTGCTTCCTCTTCAGATGACAGAAAATGGTCGCCGACCGTCCGTCCGCCGCGCCTTGGTGGTAACACTCGTATTGGTGTATTTGCCACAAGATCGCCAAACCGACCGAATCCTATCGGTCTCTCGTGCGTAAAAATTCTGAGTATTGAAGAAACCGAAGACAGCGGAACGGTTATCATAGTTTCGGGAATTGATATGGCTGATCTGACCCCTATCTATGATATCAAGCCGTATCTTCCTCACGCGGACTGCATTGCAGATGCCTCGGGTGGCTTCTCCGTTGATGTCCTCGGCAAAAAACTTGATATTGTTATTTCGGATGAAGTTAAGTCGTCAATGTCTGAGGAAAAAATCAACGCACTGAAAAAGCTTCTCGAAGACGATCCTCGTCCCTCTTATCAGGATGACGGCAGGATCTATGGTCTCACATTCGCAGGGTTTGACGTTCAGTTCAAGGTTGAAGAAAAAGTTCTGAGTGTTATTTCAATTAAAAAAGTATAAAAACAAAGCGGTCTTGCTTCCCAATCATTTGAGAAGTAAAACCGCTTTTTAATTTGTGGATCAATCGAATGTGATCAAATTACTACTCGATCAAACGATATCAACACGTTGTTTTGTGTTCAAAATTACTTATTTTGCGGAGATGTCGTTTTCGTACTTTTCGATCATCTTCTTAACCATCTGACCGCCTACAGAGCCTGCTTCGCGGGATGTGAGGTTACCGTTATAACCCTTCTGAAGATTTACACCAACTTCGTTTGCTGCTTCCATCTTAAACTGTTCCATTGCAGCCTTTGCTTCGGGTACTACGATCTTGTTTGTATTTCTCTGTGACATAATTTTTTCTCCATTCATTTTTTAGTTTGTTTTATTAAGCGAGGGAATCTTTTTCTCTCTCGCGTTAATATTATGAACGTCAAGTTGCGTAATTATGAATGGTAATTTGAGGATTGTTTTTTTGATTATCTCAAGATAGTTCTAAAATTTGTCAACCAACCTGCTACAGTAAGAAAGAGAAAATTCATTGAAAACTTCTCGAAGATGTGATATTATATAATTTGATAATATGTATGATAATAAAACATTATAATTGTAAAATAATGTTTTATATCCTATGATTCCGTATGTTATTGACTTTTTTGATACAAAGTAATATAATAATATTTGAAATTACAGTGTGTTAATTAAGAAAAATTTATGCAAAATCTTCGGGTAGGTTAATATGGTCAGATATCTTGCTCTTTGTAAAATCGTTGAGCTGGGAAGTTTTACACGAGCTGCCGATGTCCTCGGTTATACTCAGGCTGCAGTCAGCCAGATGATAAAATCCCTTGAAGAAGAATTCAAAATCACCCTTGTTATTCGCTCACGGTCTGGTGTTCGTTTGACTCCCGAGGGAGTTGCACTTTTTCCGATTATTAAAAATATGGTCTCAAACTACCGTCTTCTTACCGAAAAGGTTATGGAGTTTACTACTTTTGAATCAGGCGAGATCAGGATCGGAATATCGTCTGAGATATCGAAATCCTATTTATCAGCTCTCGTCAAGGATTTCTCTGACATACATACAGGTGTAAGATTCATAATCAAGCAGGACTACTCATACCAGTTGACCGATATGCTTCTTCAGGGTGAGATTTCAATTGCATTTATTAATCACTGCGAATTTCCCTCAATATCGACCGAGCACATTGTAACCGACCATTACTCCGTTGCCTTTAACAGAGATCATTATTTTTCTAATTACAAGTCGGTAAGTCTGGGTGATCTCGAAAATGAATCTATAATTATTGATTACAACGGCGTTGCGGAAAATCTGAAAGTTGCAATTGCTAAGGCATATATCACGCCACAGATAAAATACACTTTGTATGACATACCGTCCGCAATCAAAATGATTTCAAACGGGATGGGTGTAGGAATTCTTCCGACAAATCTCATAAAGAATAATCCGTATGGAATTATGTCCCTTCCTCTCGATCCGACAATAGAATCAACTTTATGTGTAGCATATCGCAATGATGTCCCCCTGTCACCAATCGTGCAAAAATTCATTTCGTTTATTCGTGACGATTTTGGTGAATATTCATTCTATTGCTGACAGTATATCATCTCCGGTGCACGTTTTTCGAATTATGACAAACAAGGAGACAAGCTTGAACTCTATTGATTATAGTACAGCCAACAATAAGCGGGAGCTTTATCCCGATATTCTTCGTATTATTGCATCAATCCTCGTCATCACACTTCACGGAATAAATACATATTTCACGACCCCTGCCAATTACGGAGCAGATTTGTGGTGGATCACAGTTTTTATAAATGAGATCACACGAGTCGGTGTTCCCCTGTTTTTTATGCTCAGCGGTTACCTGCTTCTGTCTGATCCGAAGACCGAAGATGTTTTTTTATTTTATAAAAAAAGATTTTCAAAGCTTATTATTCCGTTCCTTGCGGCATCCATTTTGTATTATGTTTATTATCGTTTGCTGCTTGGCGAGCCTGTATTCTCTTTTCTTTTTATTAAGCAATTTTTCAACAAAGGAACTGCTCATCATCTTTGGTATTTCTACTCAATTTTCCTGATGTATCTTCTTTTTCCGTTTATAAAAATGATATTAAAGTCCTGCGAAGGCAAACGTCACCAAGTACTCCTTACATTGATGCTTCTCTTTCTCTTTACATTTCAAGTAACGATCAAACCGTTCATCAATGCAATTGTAGGTGATAGTCTATATTTTTATCTTTCCGATGACGGTATTACAGGATATTTTGGATATGCCCTTCTCGGATACATTTTAGGACATTACAGAATCAAAAAACCGCTCGGTACGGTAATAATTCTTTTGGGAATTGCGTCATTTGTTTCTTTCTCTGTTCTCAACGGAAACAATATTCTCATTGAGAGAAAATTCATCTGGAACGGTGGATATACAATAAATCACTATCTTGAAGCAGCGGCGGTTTTTGTCTGTGCAAAGGCACTTTTTTCTCAAGACTTTGCACAAAAACATCCGCGGCTCACAAAAATCTCAGCGTATCTGTCTTCACTTACATTCTCGGTTTATCTTATTCACATAATAGTTCTTGCTTTCTCAAGGCATATTCTCACACCTGTTTTAAGGATTGTATCTGTAGGTGTATATCTGACGCTGACTATAATAGCTACCCTTGTAATTTCATTCAGCCTCTCGGCAATTTGGAAAACGGTCAGCGGGTACCTTAAAAAGAAAAAGTTACAGTTAAAATAAAATCTGCCGCACACTATTTATGTGATAATGTGCGGCATTTAATTTTACATATCAAACTGACTTCCCCAAAGCTTTGCGTAGAAGCCGTCTTTTTTCACAAGTTCATCGTGGCATCCTGTTTCAATGATCTTGCCGTCCTTCATTACAAGTATGACGTCAGCCTCTCTGATCGTTGAAAGTCTGTGAGCAACGATAAAGCTCGTTCTTCCTTCAGTCAATCTGTCAAACGCTTTTTGAATCTTCAGCTCTGTTCTCGTGTCGATAGACGACGTTGCCTCGTCAAGAATAAGCATAGGTGGGATCGCAAGCATTACTCTCGCTATACACAAAAGCTGTCTTTGACCGGCTGAGAGCATTCCGCCGTCATCGCTGATGACAGTATCGTATCCGTTCGGGAGACGTCTGATAAAGCTGTGAGCGTGCGATGCTTTTGCGGCGGCGATAACTTCTTCGTCAGTAGCATCGCGTCCCATTTTAATGTTATCTCTGACAGTTCCGCGCATTATCCACGTATCCTGAAGAACCATTCCGTAGGTGCTCTGAAGAGATCTTCTTTTCACATCTCTGATATCATTTTCGTCTACAGATATTCTGCCGTCATTCACGTCATAAAAACGCATCAGAAGATTGATGATAGTCGTTTTTCCGCATCCTGTCGGACCGACGATTGCGGCCTTTTCACCCGGTTTTATTTTCAGATTCAGATCTTTGATAAGCTCACGGTCAGGTGTGTATGAGAACTCAACATTCTCGAGAGACACTTCTCCGCTTACATTCTCAAGAACGGCTGCACCTTTCTTGTCAGGAATCTCTGGCGTCTCGTCGATCAAGTCAAATATTCTCTCAGCACACGCGAGTGCGTTCTGAAGCTCAGTTATAACGCCTGAGATCTCATTGAACGGACCTGTATATTTATTTGCATACGCGAGAAAGCTTGTGAGTCCACCGACTGTCATCAGTCCTTTTACAGCTGCAAATGCACCTGTCAGGCAGACTGCGGCATAAACAAGATTGTTAATGAATCTCGTTAAAGGATTTGTAAGAGATGAGAAGAATATCGCTCTGAGTGAGCACTTTTCAAGTCTTGTATTGATATCTTCAAACTTTTCGTTTGCGTTTTCTTCCTGTGAGAACGCACGGACAACCATCTGACCGCTTACAGTTTCATTTATATGTCCTGTAAGCTCCCCCCTTGTTTCAGACTGAAGTCTGAACATTTTATATGTTTTCTTTGCAATAAACGATGCAACAAGCAATGAAAGGGGTGTCAAAACTACCACAACAGCAGTGATAGGTGCGTTTATCATAAGCATAAACACGAGGGTAGTAACGATCGTCACAATGCCCGAGAAAAGCTGTGTAAATCCGAGAAGAAGTCCGTCAGCAAATGAATCAACGTCTGCGATAACTTTGCTTACGGTTTCTCCGTGCGGGTGTGAGTCTATATAGGAAAGAGGAAGATGTGTAATAGTGTCGAAAGCATCACGGCGTACATCTTTGATAACTGAGTACGTGATCTTATTATTGATCGTATTCATTACCCAGCTCAAAATTCCACACACCGATGCTGCGACAGCAATTTTCACAAGATTTTCTGCGATTGCGTCAAAATCAACATCCCCTGCGCCAAGCATAAAGTCGATCGCACGCCCGCAAAGTATCGGAATATATAGCTGGAGAATAACTGTCACAGCGGACAACAGGATCGTGAGAGAAATCAGAGGAATATATTTTTTCAGATATTTGAGGAGACGGGCGAAGGTCTCTTTTTTGATCTTGTTCTTTTTCTGAGCCATACTCACACCTCCTTTTTATACTGTGATTCATAGATCTCGCGGTATACGTCACAGTTTTCAAGAAGATCTGTGTGTGTACCAATTCCCGTAATCTCACCATCATCGAGAACTATGATTTTATCTGCGTGCATGATCGAAGATGTTCTCTGTGAAACTATGATTGTCGTCGGGCCGTAGTCGAGGGATTTAAGTTCTTTGCGGAGTGCCGCATCTGTCGCAAAATCAAGCGCGGATGCACTGTCATCAAGTATAAGTATCTCAGGACGTCTTACAAGAGCTCTCGCTATTGTGAGTCTCTGACGCTGACCACCCGAGAAATTCTTGCCGTTTTGTGCTACAGTTGCGTCAAGTCCTTCGTTTTTTGAAGCTATTACATCAGTGCCCTGTGCAGAACGTACCGCTTCCATAATTTCTTCGTCATCGGCATTCTCACGCCCCCAGAGAAGATTGTCCCGTATAGTCCCGCCGAACAGAGTTGCTCTCTGCAGTACATATCCGATCTTACCCCTAAGATCCCATGCGGTGTAATCCCGAACGTCAACTCCGTTTACAAGAACACGTCCTTCCGTTGCATCATAAAAACGGACAATGAGGTTGACAAGTGACGTTTTTCCGCAGCCCGTTCCGCCGATAATTCCGACAGTTTCGCCTCGGTCAATCTTAAATGAAATATTCGAGAGAGACTCCTCAGCAGCAGTTGAATACTTAAGGGATACAGAATCAAACTCAACGGCAGGTGCTGAGATGATTTCATTTGCTGAAACTTCTGGGAATGTCATCGCGGGCTCTGTTACGAGGACCTCATTAATTCGTTTCATACAGGAGATTGACTTACTTATGGTGATTATTAAGCTTGCAAACTTTACAAGCTCAACAAGGATCTGCGTCATATAATTGTAAAGCGCAACTACTTCACCTGTTGTGAGATCTCCAGAATTCACTTTTATTCCCGAATACTGAAGAAGAAGAACGATTCCGAAGTTCAGAATAACAAGGGTCAGCGGATTCATAAGTGCGGAGATTTTTCCCGCAAACTGCTGACGGTGACTCAACTCGCTGTTATATTCTGAGAACTTTTCCCTTTCGTCGTCCTGCATTCCGAATGCACGGATGACACGTGAGCCTGTGAGGTTTTCGCGTGTTGTTCCGGTGAGAGAATCGAGTACACTTTGCACTTTCTTGTATGCAGGTACAGATCCGAGCATAATTCCGAACACGATCGCCATAAGAACAGCTATAACGCCGAGGAATATAAGTGCCGATCTGACGTCGATCATAAATGCCATCACCGTTGCACCGAACACAACGAAGGGTGAACGCAAAAGGAGTCTGAGTGCAAGATTAACGCCGCTCTGTACTTGATTGAGGTCCCCTGTGAGACGTGTTATAAGAGTCGGTATTCCGACCCTATCTATGTCCGAGAACGACAGCTTACCGATATGCGTAAAAAGTGAATACCTCAGCTTTGACGTACATCCGACAGATGCACGAGCAGCAAAATACTGCGCTGTAATAGAACAGACGATACCTATAACGCTGAGAAGCACAAGTATTGCGAACTGTTTTACGATATAATTTGTATCGTTATTTTGTATTCCGTAGTCAATGATATCTGCAACCACAAGCGGAACAAACAGCTCAAACATTGCCTCAAGAAGCTTAAAAAGCGGTCCGAGTATAGATTCGAGCGTATATGATCGGAGGTATTTGAAAAGATTCTTCAATTTTTATCTGCCTTTCGAAATAATTTTTCAGTAGTTATTGTAGCATATTATGTCTGAGTTTTCAATATTACCCACCAAATAAAAAGACCGCATTCGCTAAAACACGGTCTTTTTGTTTTTATTTTGCTTCAAACCACGATGTTCCTACTCCGCAATCTGCAACTAGAGGAACTGTAAGCTTCACTGCATTTTCCATTTCGCGCACAAGGATCTCGGCAGCACGGTCAGCGCAATCTTCTTTTGCCTCAACGATCAGCTCGTCGTGTACCTGCATAATAAGGTGGGCGTCAATTCCCTCGTCCTTAAGAGCTCGGTGAACGTTTATCATTGCGATCTTGATTACATCAGCCGCTGTCCCCTGTATAGGGCTGTTCATTGCAACTCTCTCTCCAAATCCGCGGAGAATTCTGTTCGTCGATTTCAGCTCGGGGATATTTCTGCGTCTTCCGAATTTTGTTGTGGTATATCCTTCACGCTTAGCTTCTTCTATTGTATTTTTAAGGTATTTATCAACGTTGCTGTATGTTGCGAGGTAATTCTCAATATATTCCTTTGCAACCTTTCGCGTTACACCGAGATCTTTCGCAAGTGAGAACTCTCCGATTCCGTAAACAATACCGAAATTGACAGCTTTTGCACGACGTCTCATATCTGGTGTCACATCATCCACATCGACTCCAAACACCTGTGATGCTACAGAGGTGTGAATATCCTCACCTGAGATAAATGCTTTACTCATTACTTCATCTTTTGAAAGTGCCGCGAGAATTCTGAGCTCGATCTGTGAATAGTCAGCATCGACAAGAACGTATCCATCGTCTGTGATGAAGTATTTTCTGAGTTCCCTGCCAATTTCCATTCTTACTGGAATATTCTGCAGGTTAGGATCGCTCGACGCAAGACGTCCCGTTGCTGTACCTGTTTGATTGAGCTTTGTGTGGATCCTTCCGTTTTCATCAGCCTGGTTAATGAGAGAGTCACCATATGTTCCTCGAAGCTTGGCAATCTGACGGTAAAGTAGGATATCTGCGATGATCGTATGATACGGTCTTAGACTTTCAAGCGTTTCGGCATCAGTTGAGTAGCCTTTTTTCGTTTTCTTTCCAGCAGGAAGACCGATCTCCTCAAACAAAACTTCACCTAGCTGTTTCGGAGAATTTATATTGAACTGGTGCCCTGCCTGAAGCCAGATTGAATCTGCAAGAGCGTTTTCGTTCATCAGGAGCATATCGGAATATTTTCGGATTCCATCGGGATTGATCTTAAAGCCCCGCTCCTCCATTTCCGCAAGAACAGATGACAGAGGTATTTCTATATCGTGCATCAGATCTGCCATTCCGTACTCGTCGAGAAGCTTTGATGTTTCAAGGTAAAGCTCATATATCGCCGCTGCGGAATCGGGAACAGATTCACATTCAACAGACAGGTATTCTTTGGCGGTATCGCTGAGAAGATACTTACTCTTTCCGGGATTCAGAAAATATGCGGCAAGCATTGTATCGTACACGCAGGAGACGCTATCTCCGCTTATGTGGAGTAACCTGAGAAGTCCTTTATAATCATGGCATACGAAACTGTTATTTCTGATAAACTCTATAACATCGTCTCTCGAGACGTCTGTGCAGTGGTATATCATCTCTCCGCCGTCATAAGCAGCAAATTCATTTTCTGATAAAAATATCGCAGCAAGGCGGTCCGAATTGAGAGCTCGCAGGTCACTTATCAGCTCAATTTTCTTCTCAATTTTTGCTGAAGTGTCGGTGTCTTCCTGCATCTCAGATTTATCTATTCCGAATCTCTTTGCCATTCCGCTGAACTCAAGTTCATCACAAAGATTCAAGAATTCTGCACTGTCAACATCTCTTGACGCAAATATTTCATCGGAAGATACGATAGGCGCGCTGCGGCATATCTCGGCAAGCTTCCGTGACATAAATGCAGCTTCTCGTCCGTCTGCAAGCTTTTTGCATACAGAGGCGCTTTGACCGAAGAATGTTTCATCAGCGTAAAGCTTATCGAGTGTCTCGGCTGCTGAGATCAATTTGAGTGCTGTTTTTTCTCCGATTCCCGCAACACCGGGAATATTGTCGGATGAATCCCCCATAAGTGCCTTGACATCAACAAACTGACCTGGCTTAATTCCGTATTCTTCAACAAATCTCGCTTCGTCGAAAACTATATCTTCCTTTGTTTTGGCAAGAATTACAGATGTTGTATTATCAATAAGCTGAAGTGAATCGCGGTCGCCTGTGAGAATATAAGTTTGAATATCTCCTCTGTCATCCGCCATTTTTGCTGCTGTACCGATCACGTCATCCGCCTCAAAACCGGGACATTCGATCACAAGAAATCCGAGTGCAGCGGCAGCTCGCTTAGCGTACGGCATCTGCGCTCTAAGCTCATCGGGCATTCCCTTTCGGTTTCCTTTATACTCTGAATATTCGAGATGACGAAAAGTCGGCTGATGCACGTCAAATGCACACGCAATATAGTCGGGCTGCAGAGAATCGAGGTGCTTTTTAATGATAGTCAGAAATCCGTATATAGCGTTAGTCGGAATACCGCTTTTGGTTGAAAGGGGACGAATCCCGTAAAACGCTCGATTAATTATACTGTTTCCGTCAAGTATCAAGAACTTTTTCATATAAAATCCTATATTTTCGTAATTATATGTTTTGATTATACCATAAATCAATCTGAAATTAAAGAAATTTTTATCAAATAATTGTTTTTTTCATATATTTACTGTATAATATTTTTGTAAAGAAATTAAATACGAAAGGAATTGACAGTATGAAAAAGGTACTTTCAATAATCATGCTCGTTCTGCTTTGTCTTTCGACTGTTTCATGTATTTCTCTGAAGACTCATATGCTCGAGGATTATTTCCCGCCGATGCTTGACGAAACAACTCATATGCCATATACCGACTCGGTTACAGTAAAAAACACGGCAACAAATGAAGTAATAAAGTTTACAACACCATCTGAGATCAGCAACATTTACCTTCAGCTGAGCGGTATTGAATGCTCTCGTCACAATATAACAGACGATCTTGATCCTGTTTTCGTTGTTACCTTCTATTCGAAATACGAGAGTGTATCAGTTGAGATTTGTTCAGCGACCGCATTCAATATCGGGAAATACAGATTTTCTTCAATCGGTCACACCCTTGACCTCAGCTATATTGCCTCCCTTTTTGAATAAGGTCAGGCGAGTGCTTCCCGAAGAACACCCATTATTTTCTTTTCTTCACGAGAAATTTTAACCTGTGTAAGTCCAAGTGCATCTGCCGTCTGTTGTTGAGAGTATTCGTTATAGTATCTGAAAACGATTATTTGTCTCCACAAAGGCGGCAGTGTTCTTATTGTTTCACTGAGAGCGACCTTTTCAAGCATTTTTCCAAGGTTATCATCTGACGATGGAATTACATCCTCGAGCGAGAAATCGTCGTCTCCGATCACTTCAGAAAGAGATCGAACGGGAGATGCCGAATCGAGTGCGCGTACCGCATCTTCAACTGACACACCGACTCTCTCAGCAAGCTCCTCAAGGCGCGGTTCATTTCCGTTTTCGGCTATATACCTTTCTCTCTCATACATCAGAGCTCCACCGAGTCTTTTCATTATTCTGCTCACTTTGATCTCACCGTCATCGCGCAGGAACCGTCTGATCTCACCTATAATGAGAGGAACCGCATATGTCGAAAACGCGTTTCCACGCGACATATCGAAGCTCCGTATCGCCTTCAGAAGTCCTATTGATCCTATTTGAACGAGGTCTTCAAAATCTGTGCCGCGGCCTTTGAACCTGTGTGCAATACCGTTCACAAGACCGCTGTTCATCTGCATTAATCTTTCCTCTGCTGATGTGTCCCCATTTGAATAGTCCATAAGAGCCGCCATTATTTCATTGTGGGCGGCTTTATTTTTGTATTCTCCGCGTACCATATTATCCCCCGATTTTTTGATTTGCGGCATACCGCTATGTACTACTTCTGTATCGGGAGGAGCGAGAGCTTCTTGGTTATAACGATCTTCGTGCCTTTGTTTACAGCCGATGTCACCTTCAGAGAATCCATAAAATTGTCGATTATTGTAAATCCCATTCCGCTTCGCTCGTTTTCAGGATCTGTAGTAAAAAGCGGACGCATTGCCTCTTCGACGTCGGGAATACCGCATCCTCTGTCACGTATTTCAGCGTAAAACAGACGGTTATCGTACATTTTCATTATCAGAGTAACGTCGCCAAGTACATCTCTGTATGCGTGTACAATTGCGTTCGTTACAGCCTCGGACACAGCGCATTTGATGTCCGAGAGCTCATCGTATGTCGGATTCATTTGCGATACGAATGAGGCGGCAGCAGATCGGGCAAACGCCTCATTGGCTGAATAGGACGGAAATACGATCTTTGTTTGATTGATTAATGTATTTTTTGACATCTCTCACCTCACTGATATTGCTCAATTTTTATAAGTCGTTCTGTTCCTGCAAGATCGAGTATCTTTCTGATCTGCGGAGTCGGATTTACTACCTTGAAAACTATTCCAAGCTCAACCGCTTTTGTGTACCTTCCGAGGATCAGCCCAAGTCCCGAGCTGTCCATAAAGCATACGCGGGACAAATCAAGAATGAGCTCGTCCGGACGCTGTATATATATTTTTGTGTCGATCTTACTTCTTATCATTCTCGCATTGTGATGATCGATGTCACCGTCGAGAAATACCGTAAGCGTTTTCCCTGACGTTATACTTTTAATTCCTGTACTTTGTTCTGTCATTTCTTTTCTCCGTAGTTTATTTTTGTTTCTGTTTGTATTATAGCACCATAGACGTGTGAATCTTGTCGCAATATTTAGAAAACAAAAAATATTTTCTGAAAAAAGAAATTAAGATCAAAAAGCCAATTTCTATAAAATAATCACAAATCAAAAAAAGAATATTTTTTCTCAAACTTATTGAAAAACACATTCTTTTATGGTACGATATTCTACAGAGCAAATATTTTGAATTGAGTTTGACAAAAGCATATCAATTCAGAAAAACAAAGCGAGGATAAATATGGAAAATTCAATATACAAGCGTGCCATTGTAATCGGCGTTGATGGTGCAGGTGCGTATTTCAGAAATGCAGATACTCCGAATATTGACAAGATTTTCAAGAGCGGTGCTGTAACTTATGATGCACTTACCGCTGAACCGACGATCAGTGCTGAATGTTGGGGTGCTATGCTTTTGGGTGTAAAGCCTGAAATTCACCGCCTCACCAATACTGTTGTTTCGGTAAGACCTTATCCGACAGACTCAATCTTCCCGAGTATCTTCCGTGTTATCAGAGAAAATGATCCTGACGCGTCCTTGGGCTCATTCACCTGCTGGAATCCTATTAATGTGGGGATTGTTGAGGATAATTTAGGAGTACACAAGGATCACGGCGGTGACATCGAGCTGACAGACAAGATCTGTGACTACATTGCACAAAATGACCCGAAATTCATTTTTGTTCAATTTGACTCTGTGGACAGCGCGGGACACAATTACGGCTACGGTACGGAGGGACACTTAAATCAGATCTCGACGATTGATGAATGTATCGGAAAGATTTACGCAATGTATGAGAGCCGCGGATTTATTGACGATACACTGTTTATCGTTACTGCTGACCACGGCGGAAAAGGTACAAGTCACGGCGGATTATCAAAAGAAGAGCTCTATGTAATGTTTGCCTCTGTCGGAAAAACTGTAGAACACGGTACGATCGTGGATATGGAGATACGCGATACTCCCGCGATCATCGCACACGCATTTGGATACAGTCAGCCTGAAACCTGGACATCCCGTGTACCGTCAGGACTTTTCAAAGGTGTCACAGCAAAAGAACGTCCTGTATTCGAGCCCACCTACAGCGTTGCAAGCTTCCGCCACCGCGAGCCTTCTGAAACTCCCGATCATTCTGTAATTGCAGACATTGTCGGAAAAGATCGAATCCTTGCGTATCTCCCGCTTGATGGATCAGAGGAAAATGCTATCGGTCCCGCTGTAGTCGAAAAAAGTGACGGAAAATTCTACTATGTCAAGGGATACAACGGAGACGGAATCAAGCTTGACGACGGTTATCTTACCCTTTCCGGCATAGATATCGGCAAAAAAAGCATTACCATTTGCTGTTGGCTGAAAACAGGCGGCGTTTACAAGGATTGTGCAATATTTGCAAACAAGGACAACTCAAACAAGAGAAATCCCGGATTTGTAATGATCCTTCAGCCGAAGGTCGTCAGATGCAACATCGGTACATACGATATAATCAGCTCTAAGGTCGTCCTCCCAGTAGACTATCAAGACGGCTGGATGCACCTTATGCATATAATTGATCTTGAAAAACAAGAACAGAAATTCGCGTTCGACTTTGGTGAGTTTATCGCAGAAGAGCTTCCCGATTCTGTTAAAGAGGGTGGCTTTGAAGGCTGCGGCCGAATCTGTATCGGTGAAGACGCCTCTGCAACAATGAGCAGTCTCTCGGGTACTCTTGACGAATTCTTACTCATCGAGGGTGTTCTTTCCGATGAACAGATAAAAGCTCTTGCCAAGCACTACGGTGTTGAGAATGTGGAGAACTGAGCAAGTTTTTTCATAAAAGAATTTATAAAAATTTATAAAATCATAAGATAATGCAGAGAAAAAAGATATGTTCTAAGCTGAAATATATCTTTTTTCTTCTTGCAATTTTTTTCACCGTATGATATAATATCAACACATTCCTCGTAATTATGTTATATGTCCCGGTAGCTCAGTAGGATAGAGCGGTCGCCTCCTAAGCGACAGGCCGTTGGTTCGACTCCAATCCGGGATGTAAAAAATACTCGTATATCCATACAAATTAATGTTTGGATTACGAGTATCTTTTTTATTAACCTTATAATTTGAGCTGCAGAAAAGAATTAGGCTTTTTTGTAAAAATATATCTTTGACGAGAATTGTTCTTTAATCGTAACAGATAAACCGTGTTCGAGAAGCTCTGCTCCGCTTAAGGCAACCTCACTGTTATCATCAGCATCCCTGAAGATATAGTTTGATGATTTATCTAATCCGTACAGTTTGAAAATTGCTGTTTCATAGGGAGAAGTCTTACGGCGATAAACTTCAAGAATACCGTCATTCTGCTCGGGACGGTTATACTGGATTGCTGACCACACATTCTCACTGTTGCTGAGATCAGTAAGCGGATAGAAATCTTCGCTCAAATACGGACGAACAGTCTTGTATTCATCAAGATATTTCTTGAGCATGAGCATTTGGTTTTCGTCATCACCGAATTTTTCACTTTCGCTCCACGGTGTCTGATTTGCCATTGCCGGAGCGTGAGCACTTCTGATACGGTATTGATTACAAGGTCTGCCGCTTCCTGTACCTGAATAGGGGAGCCAATAACTGTATGAACGGTTGTGACACTGAGACATAATTTCGGGGTAGTCCGCAGTACACTGAACGTCACTTCTCCAAAGAGGAATTGAACGTCGTATCGTTTCAATATCAATTCTTGTTCCGCCGGAAGCACAGTTATCTATAAGAAGGTGCGGGAACTTTTCAAGAAGAGCATCCCAATAACGATACAGACCGTTGATATGCTTAATTTCTGTTATGCCGTTTCTTCCTTCAGAATCTGTACTCTCCCATGCAGCCATAGGATCATAGTTAAAGTCTTGTCTGTAACCGTCGAGACCTATTTCTTCGATAAGACCGGAAATCGTATCAAAGCAATACTGCCAAGCAACAGGATCTCCGAGATTGAGAAGATAATTCTCGTTCTTTATCTCAAGGAAATATTCCGGATGTTCACTAATGATCGGTGCTGTCGGAGGAACACGCTCAGGCTCAAACCAGAGAAGGAACTTCATTCCGGCATTATGGATAGCTTTTGAGACATCCTTCAGATTATTCGTGTGGATAAGCGGGCTGACGCACCAATCTCCTGTATGCTGAGCCCATTCTGTATCAAATTCGTTGGGGGTCGGTTTTGTATCACGCCCGTACCAACCTGCATCCATCCAGACAAAATCATAAGGAAGATCATATTTTTTGAATGTTTCAACTCTCTCGATCACGGATGCGCTTCTCATTCCGCCCCAAATACCTGCGCTAAGTGGTCCATACTGTTCTCGTCCTTCCTGACCGATCAGAGAGAAATGCTTTTTTACACAACGGCGCCACTGATTCTGAGATTCCGCAACTGTTCCCTCATAAGACATAATTACAAATGAACTTGTACGGAACTTTTCACCGGGAAGAAGATGGAAGTTTGTGGAGTTGATCTTTGTTCTGATATCAACACCTTCATCTGTACGTTCAACTGTACATTTCCAGAATCCTGTCCAGCCGATTGCAAAAATATAACCTTTTCCGAGACAGTGTACATTAAAGAACGGCGCATTTGCCGCGCTGCATCTTCCGGCTGAAGCATAAATCTTTCTCGAATTTCCCTTGGTAAGTGAAACGGGATTACCGCCGAATTCATCATATGCCCAACATGAACCCTTGGGTGAGTACAGTATTGCATTATTATTTATTGGAGAATAACCAAGCTCAGTCGGTACGGGAATACTCTTAGGAAGAGGCATAGAAATAAAACTATCTGTGAATGATGTGATCTGTTTTGTAGGACC
Organism: Oscillospiraceae bacterium; assembly: GCA_015063455.1. Classification (GTDB taxonomy): domain Bacteria; phylum Bacillota; class Clostridia; order Oscillospirales; family CAG-272; genus UMGS1696. The sequence goes on along the minus strand of SVUC01000001.1, from coordinate 844 downwards.
GTCTGAAATGTTTTCGAGCCAGTTTACCCACTCATAAAGGTTGTCTTCGTGTTTTGTTGCAATGTTTGTGATCTTGAGTCCATCTTCAAAAATATACTCTGATGTAACAACGTTGCCTTCAACAGTTTTAGATACAGTGTACTTTAATTCTGAAAACGGTTTACCATCATAGTGAAAATGAAAAAGGTTTTGTGATTTTAAGAATTCCATTTGATATACCTCCTTTACTTTTATAATTATAACACGTTTTTTCCACTAATAATATAAAATTGACATCAAAAAATATAATTATATCACCATCGTAGAGGTGGTTTCAAAATCATTTGCTTCATTATTTACCGCGTCTGTATCACCGCTGATTGCAGCTTCAATCACCGGATAGGGTATCAGGCAAGGTTCTTTAGCAGTATTATTCATCCGCTTCACCTCCCATCAGCTTTTTCAGCAGATCGTAACCTTTTTGCCGATGGGTATTGACCGTTCGCCTCGCTATGCCCAGATGGGTAGCGATCTCACGGTCTGCCATATCCAGGAACCAATACATAAGGATGATATTGCGTTCCTTTTCAGGAATGGCAGCCAACGCCTCGGCCAAACGTTCATGCTTGACATACACAGTCTCATTTCCAACTTGAAACGATGTGTAGTCCCAGGGATATTCATCGTACACCGCAAGCTGTTCCATAGCTTCTTCCGGTAGTTCGCTCATAGGTATTTCCACAAGTGCCCTCCGATTGATCTCCCGGTGTCCGTTTGCGGCCTCGTGCTTCAATACCTTCTTGCAGAAGCTATCAAAGGTCTGCTGCCTTTGGATTTCTTTGGGATCGAGTTTCATTTTCTCACC
>SVUC01000110.1 GCA_015063455.1 Oscillospiraceae bacterium | reverse complement strand
TACAGTCTGTCCCCTTTGGCCACTCGGGAATTCCCCCTGGAGCTGGTGATCGGAGTCGAACCAACAACCTGCTGATTACAAATCAGCTGCTCTGCCATTGAGCCACACCAGCATTTTATACAATTTTAATCGCTTCGTTTTGTAGGTTATAACCTGTTGTCTCAGCGACGATATTATTATATCACGATGTGTTTAGTTTGTCAATACCTTTTTTCAAAAAAATATCGACTTTTTTCGAAAAACAAATCCGTTCGGCTGATACTTTTATTCTTCGACCGAACGGATTTTTTGTTTCTGCTAAATTATATCGCTGTAATCAGCATTAGCGGTGAGAACTGTGAGCTTGACGCACTCTTTGACGTCATTTGTATCTATAGTCTCAACACTTGAGTGAATATATCTTGTGGGGATAGAGATACATCCTGCGATAGCACCGCCTGCGATCTGCTGCATTGACGCTGTATCTGTTCCGCCTGCAGTGAGGACTTCAAGCTGATATTTCACTTTGTTATCGGAAGCGAGAGATTTCATTTTCTCAACCAGAGCTCTGTCGCATACAACGCTTGCATCCTTGATCTTTATCGCGGCACCTCCGCCGAGCTTTATTGCCATTGGCTTTGCTCCCTGAGAATCGCCCGTACCTGTTACGTCAAGTGCGATTCCGATATCCGGCATAACCGAATACGAAGCGGTCTTCGATCCTCTGAGGCCGACCTCTTCCTGAACGGTGAACGCCATATATATATCGTTTTCGGGACCGCCCATCTCGCGAATCTTCTTTGCCGCTTCTATAAGAATAACAGCACCGATCTTGTCGTCGATCGGACGTCCGCAGATGCGTGTTCCTGCGAGCTTTTCAACACCTGATACCACAGCAAATGTGTCACCGATAGAGACGAGTCTTTCGGCTTCGCGGCGATTCTTTGCTCCGATGTCAACCACAAACTTGTCTTGCTTCAGATCGGTGGCGGGAGTTCCCGCTTCCGGAACGAGGATGCCGCGAACACCGTTTTCGAATTCAACACGAGTAAATGCGGCTGAGATAAAATTGATACCGCCGATCGCATTTGCTCTGATGAATCCGTTTTCCTCAATGTATGTCACCATAAATCCGATCTCGTCAATGTGTGCGGCATACATAACCTTTTTCTTTGAAGCGGACTTTCCTTCCATAAACGCAATGAGGTTTCCCATTCTGTCGATCGTGATCGAGTCAGCGTAAGGCTGGATCTCCTCTGCAATTACACCGCGGACATTGTCCTCACGTCCCGATACAGACACGGGCTTCAAAATTTTCTTGATCAAATTATACATAATTGTCACCATCCCTTATTCTTTCGCAAGCTCATCAATTATTGCTTCTGTGAGGTCTATCATCGAGTACATATCACGCTCGTCGATCACGTTTGACGCTGTGTGAATATATCTTGCGGGAGCAGATATTCCGAGACACTTCACGCCGTCAAGGGATCGCTGGATCGGACCTGCATCTGTTCCGCCTGCCACATAGTTCTTTGACTGAACCGGTACCGAATGAGCTTTTGCTGTCTCAAATACAAAATCGTAAAGCTCTTTGTCGTGGATCGTTGCTCGATCCATAAACGAGATGCACGGGCCCTCTCCCTGCTTTGCGACCGCGCCGTATTCTTCACCGAGAATATCGTTTACTGCTGTCGCTTCAAGGATGAATGCCGTGTCGGGATCAACGAGGTTTGCGGCGGTGTGCGCCGTTGAGCTTCCGATCTCCTCGCGGCAGGTGAACGTGAAATACACGTCAAACGGAAGGACAGCACCTTTTTCACTGAGATTTTTCAGAACAGTACAGAGAACTGTGCAGCCGAGACGGTCATCAAGTGCTTTACCCTTGAGCTTGTGGCCGCCTGAGCCAAATCTGACGAAGTCTGATCTGTATGTTCCAAAGTCACCGATCTGAACGTATTTTTCGGCTTCTTCTTTATCTTTCGCGCCGATGTCAATGTACAGGGAAGAAAAATCTCCGCTTCCTCCGAGGTGGACAGGCTTCACACCGAAATATCCGATCGTTTTTCTCTCTTCATCACCAACGGTTACCCCTCTTCCTTTGAGGACACGGGGATCTTTACCGGAGAGCGCGGCGATCTTGAGATATCCGTCTGAATCGATCGAGTTTATCATAAATCCGACCTCGTCCATATGAGCGCAGAGCATAAGACGTTCTGTATCAGGTTTTCCGAGGATCGCCCGTGGTTCAGCTTCGATGTCGTATTCTTCGGGTGAGAGGCGTCTTTTGTAAACGGCGATAACTGATCCGAGTTTGTCACGGATGATCTCGTCAGCGTAAGGAGTGACGTAATCTATGATGATGTCCGCTACATTTCCTTCGCATCCCGACGGGCCAAAGGAGAGCGAGAGCTCACGAAGAAGATCTGTCGGGGTATCATATTTTCTGCTCATCTGCTGCACGCTCCTTTCACGATAATCTTTACAAGCTCGATATACTTTTCGGCGTCATCAAGGCAGAGCGCCTCGCTGTACGAATGCATATTTCCGAGAGGCAGACTGAGAACTGCGGTGGGAATTCCTTCACGGGAGAAAACGAGAGTGTTTGCGTTTGTTCCCGTGTTTGTTGGCTCAACAACTTTTGAGAGAGGGATGTTGTTTTCTTCCGCTGCTGCGATAATCTTTTTGGTAAGATTGCGGTCGGTGACGGCTGAGAGTGAGAGCATTGGACCGCCGCCGAATTTTCCTCCTTCGGTTTCCGATACACCGGGAGTTTTTGCGAAATTCACGTCGGTCACGATCGCAAAGTCGGGCATAATATTATATGCCGCACATTTTGCCCCGCCACCCCCGACCTCTTCTCCGGCGGAGAGGGTGAGGTAAACATCATATTCGAGCTCATCTGCAGAAGTGTTTGCGACGGCACAGATCAGGGCAGCCGCACAGGCTTTATCGTCAAAGCTTCTTCCCGTTATTCTTCCCGAGAGAAGATCGTCGCCTGAATTGTAATATCCGACGGGTGTTCCGATGGGTGTGAGCTCTTCTGCTTCCTCTTTGGAATATCCGATATCGATCAGGATCTCATTCCATTCGGGTGCTTTTGTGTCACCGGGTTTCTGCAGATGCGGCGGTGTTGACGTGATCACTCCGTATAGCTTTTCTTTGCCGTAAACCCACACCTCAGCGGTAGGAAGGATCGAACGGTCAAGTCCTCCGACCTGATATACGCGGAGAAGACCTGTGTCGGTGATTCCTGTAACGATCATTCCGACCTCATCAAAATGCGCATCGAGAATGATTTTTTGAACTTTATCTGTGGTTTTTGTTGATTTTTTATACAAAATGATATTTCTCGCGCTGTCTACAGTGATTGAATCGAAATATTCGCCGACGAGGGACTTGACCTCTGCGGCGGCTTCTCTTTCACAACCCGATATCGACATTACAGCGCATAGCTGTCTGAGCAGTGTTTTATAGTCAAGCATTTTTATCTCCAATCAGAAATTGTTAACGATTTCTTTGAATTTGCATCCGCGCACTGCGAAATTGGCGAATGCATCGAACGAGGCGGAAGCGGGGGAGAGAATGACGGTATCTCCTGCGACTGCGGCATCCTTTGCGTCATTCACAGCACCTTCGAATGAGGGGTTCTTTATGATCTTCAAGCCTTCGGCAATGTGCTTCTGATAATCGGGATGATTTACTACCGCATCGAAAATTTTGTCTGCCGTTGCACCTGTGAGAACGAGTGTGTGAACGGAGGAGGAGAAGATCGCATCCGCAAGAGGTTCGTAAGGAATGTTTTTGTCGTATCCCCCTGCGATGAGTATTACCGGACGGTCGTTTATCGCTGAGAGTGCTGCCGCCGTGCGAGTGGGGGAGGAGTCGATAGAGCCGTTGATGTATGTGACCCCGTCAAGCTCTCTGACGAACTCAAGCCTGTGCTCGACTCCGCCGAATTCGCGGGCGATCTTTTTTATTTTATCGGGAGTACTTACCCCGTGTGTAACACCGATCGCTGTGAGATAGTTTGCAACATTGTGGATTCCGGGGAGCTTTATGTCGCATCTCTTCATCACAAGCACTTCACCCTCATCGGGGAAGAGAGTGCGGATCTCATCTCCGTCGAGCCATACTGCGCTGTCAATTTCACGAAGAGTACCCCGCGGGATCGGAGAGAGGGAGAAAAATGTGACGGGCACATCGGTTTTCTGAAGCTCTGAGGCGATAGAACGGGTGAGGTCGTTGTCGTAATTGAGCACAGCGCGCGATGCGTGTGCCAGAATTTTCTTTTTGGCTTCGATGTATTCGTCCATTGATGTGTGCCAATTGAGGTGATTGGGCGTTATGTTTGTGATTGCCGCAACTTCAATCGGAGCATCGATCGTCATAAGCTGGAATGACGAGAGCTCAACTGCGACAGCATCCGCGGGCCCTATCTTGTCGATTCGGTGAAGAAGAGGTTCGCCGATGTTTCCGCCGAGAAAAACAGTGTTTCCCGATTCTTCAAGTCCTGACGAGAGGATCAGAGAGGTCAGCGTGGTAGTCGTGGTCTTTCCGTCACTTCCCGTGATCGCATAGATGGGACAGGGATGAAGTGAGAGAAACAGCTCCATCTCTGATGTCAGGCGGGATCCGCGTGAGAGAGCGTCGCAAAGCTGAGGGAGATCGGGGCGGATTCCGGGAGAGCGGAAAACGATATCCTCTGTGATGTCCTCCAAATAATTCTCGCCTGTAATCAGCTCAGCACCGAGGGATGAGAGAATCTTTGCGTTTTCTCCGAGCTCCTCGGGAGATTTTTTGTCGCGTACAGAGAGAGATTTTGCGAGAGGTGCGATCATACGAGCAAGAGGCATATTTGATACACCTGCACCGAGAAGGGAGACGGTTTTTCCGTCGAACATTTTATCGAGTAAAGTCATAATAAACCCCATTTAATAAGGATCGAAAATTCATATCAAATTTATTATATACCAAATTCTCTCTCAGTGCAACCTTTTTATAAAAAAGTTTCCTTCATCGAGGATCATACGCGGGCGAGTCAAAAATTTGAGGCAGGAATATACTGTAGATGACGGAGAAAATTTCACAGTATTCCGTGACTAAACCTATCCGCGTGGGTAAATAATATTTCATGAAAACAGAGGATTTCAATCGGAAAGGAATGAGTACACTTGAACATTCGTCGGGGAGATATATATTATGCGGATCTGAGTCCGGTTGTGGGAAGTGAGCAGGGGGGAGTACGTCCTGTGCTGATCCTTCAGAATGATGTAGGAAACAAACACAGTCCCACAGTGATCGCGGCCGCCATCACAAGCCGTATGGGGAAGGCGAAGCTTCCGACACATATCGATATTTATGCTGAAAAAGTAGGGCTGCAGAAGGATTCGGTAGTCTTACTTGAGCAGGTACGTACAATAGATAAGCAGCGTCTTGGTGAGAAGATGGGGCATCTGGACGACATTACGATGAATCAGGTCAATGATGCGATCACTATCAGCCTCGGTCTGCGGGTAGAATGAAGTTCTGATGAAAATAAAACGGCAGCCTTCCGATGAGGGAGAGACTGCCGATTTTTTATACTTTCGCTTCTTTTTTCTTGAAGGTTATCTGTGAGAGCAGGATTCCGCCGAATATCAGCACACATCCGATGTATGCCTCCGGTGACATTCTTTCGTGGAGTATTATCGCACCGCCGATCACGGAAAAAACAGATTCTGTCGACATTACTATAGATGCCGCAGTCGGCTCGCAGAATTTCTGGCCGATGATCTGAAGAGTGTATCCGACTCCTGAGGACATAATTCCGCAGTAGAGAATGGGTATGACAGCAAGCTTGATCGGCTCGACGGAGAACTCTTCAAAGATCGCCGTTGCAATAAAGTTCAGTGCCGAGCAGACAAGCCCTTGAATCATCGCAAATCGGAGCGAATAGATCTTATCTGCGAACTTGTCTATCGTTATGATTTGGAATGTGTAGAAAAATGCGCATCCGATGAGGAACACGTCCCCTGCGGTAACAGTGATCTTTCCACCTGCCATACATATAAGGAAAAGTCCGACAACTCCGAGTACAGCAGCTATCCAGGTCTGTAATCCGGTTTTTCTGCCGATAAAGATTCCGACGATCGGAACGAGGATCATATAAAGACCTGTGATAAATCCTGCTTTTCCTGATGAATCGGTCATATTGATACCAACCTGCTGGAGATACGACGCGATGAAGAGAAATACACCCGCAACGGATCCAGAGATCAAGGTGGTTTTCATAATTTTTTTGTCATTTGCGTTTTTTTCGAAAATGAGGATGACGGGAATGAGGGATACAGCACCGAGAAGGGAACGGAGCGCATTAAAATAAAAAGGGGTCACGTTGTCTCCGCCGAGATTCTGCGCCACAAAAGCAAATCCCCACACAACAGCGGTGAACAGAAGTATAATGATTCCTTTTATAGATGATTTCGTCTGAGTCATAAGTTTCTCCTGAAAATATTATGTGGTGGCGTGGTCTTGATTTGCATATTTTTCGGCGAGCGCCTTTATTTTTTGGAATTTCTCTCTGTCGAATATATATGTTTTCCGCGGTTTGACGAAGTTTCCGCTTCCTCTTTTTTCGTCAGCATATCTCGGTATGAGCTGAATGTGGTAGTGATTGTTCGGACCGTCGCACATCGTACACATATAAACGCGCTCACATCCGTAGATCTCACGAATATTTATCATAAACTGTTTGGCAAAACGAATTATCTTCTCGTTTATGAAGTCAGGTGCTTCGCTCATGTCGTGATAATGCTCAACGGTTGAGATGCACATATGTCCGTCGGCACGCGGGTTTTTTACAAAAAAACATTCGATATCACTGTCTTCATATATCAGAGTATCCGAGTTGTCTCCGTATATAATTCCGCCGTTTTCACGGTTGAAGCAGGTCGGACAGATCCCACGATCTACAAGTTCTGCCGGTGTGAGTTTGGCAAGTTCGTTTAATTCCATACAGTTATCCTTTAATTAGATTCACCATAACATTATAACAGAAAATCGGCAGAAGAACAATACTTCTGCCGATTTTTGTGTTTATTTATAGGGTATTATTCTGAGAAAATTGTTTTTGTTCTATCTCCCCAGTGAACTTCAACTTCGACCTTTTCGGGAGCTTTTACTGTGATTACAGGTTCGTCATCGGCAGAAGCTCTTTCTTCGCAGATGAGATCAACGCCCATGTTTCCGAGAGGATAATTGTTTATGCCGTG
>SVUC01000109.1 GCA_015063455.1 Oscillospiraceae bacterium | reverse complement strand
GCGGATCTTCATCCGTTCCGAAAACAACCATGGGGTATAACCCGTAATCTCAAGCAGCAATGCGTAGGGAGCAAGCCATTTGCATTGATCCACCACTTTATCGGGAGTATCTATCGCATACGGTTCCAATTCGTTGCCTGATATTCGCAATGTTTCACAAATCGCATTACAGAACAGGGAGTTTTGCATATTGATCGTAACTCGTCTCATGGCGTCACCTTCTCAATTTCAAATTTTCACTATGCGGGCATAAATCGCCCTACCCATTTATAATTATACGGATTCCCGAAAAAATGTCACTAGTACAAGTAATAGTATTTTGGTATTTGTGTGAACAGACGCGAAAAAGTTGCAATATCTTAATACAAAACAGGATAGGCGATGACGAATAATCATCCGCCATCGCCTATGTTATGATCTGTTATCTTTTCTTTTTCATCACAAGAACCGCCAAGCCCACGCCGGCAGACATTGCTCCGCCTGCTATGCTTACGACAGCCCATGTCGGTGTTCCGGTAGTTTTCTCATCGGTGTCCTCTTCCGGTAACTTTTCAGTCACGGGATCGACTTCTGTGGTTGTGGATGTCTCAGGTGCCTCGGTGGTTTCAGGTTCCGAAGAAAAGCTCCGGCAGGTACAGCAGTTTGCTGTACAGAATCCGCATTCCGGGCAGAAAGTCACACCGGAACTGCCGCAGATGAAGCATTTTTCGCTCAGATCTGAAGGATCAAACACGGTAACGGGAATCAAACTGGTATATGCACTGCCTCCGTTCGCTGTGGTAACCATACAGCAATAGTAGGTTGTGCCGATTACGCTTGTATCAATACGCAGTGACTCCTCGGTCTCGGAACCACGATTGATGGCAGTGATTCCCTGAAGATCGCCGGTAGAAGCATTATACCACAGATAACTGAGTTTCGATCTGTCGGCTGACTCAGCAATGCAATCAAGGTTATAACCCTCACTTTTTGCGATTCGCAGTTCGGGCAGAATCCAGGTCGTAGGAGGCGTTTTCGCACCTTCGACAACGCTGATATAGGCTTTATCGCTTTTCACCGGCTGATGACCGTCATAGAGCACAGCGTAGATCATACTGCCGTCAAGTCCGCTGCCAATTCCCTGGAAATAGAAATTGAAGGTGGTTTCTTCGCCGCTTTGCGATGAAGATACACCATACTGCTCACCAGCATAATTCTCCCATGGATCAATAACCTCATCTATGCGGGTAAGCTCATATTCGATGGCATTGTACAGGATATACCATCGGCAGCTCAGATTCTTTCCTTTCGCCTTAACCGAATACATGGCTACGGCACCGTAGTTGTATGTGGGATTCTGCGGCTGGGCGGTAATCTTGATACCGCCGTCTGCCCATACAGGCAGAGCAAGACTGCCAAGCAGCATCACACACAACATTGTCGGGGGCGTTGTTTATTATCATAGATTCAGTATCACAACCGCAGCAACTCCTACGATGAAGCCGCCGATCTGACGCTTGCTGAACTTCTCGTGGAACAGTGCAACCGACAGCAAAAATGTGATGACCAAGTTTCCTGCCGATACGATCGGGAAAAGTACAGATGCCGCGATACGATTATTCAGAATCATTACAAGAAGATTCACAACTCCGTTCATCAGACCGCACATCGCCGCAAAATGCCAGCCTTTTTTTACCGTCGTGACCGTCTCAGCCTTTCCCTCTCTCATAAATGAGAACAACATCAGGAAAACCGTGTTCATCAGAAGCGCAACTATCATAAAGATATTTCCGCTGTCAGCGTCGCAGTATATAGGCTCAAGCTTCTGCACCGTGGAGCACATTCCGTTTCCGATAAAAGACAGGATAACGCATCCGATCCATTTTGCCGTAGGCTTCTCATCAGACTTGCTGTAATATGTAAGAAAAAGCGACACAGCAAGAAATATTATTCCAAAAAATGTGGCAGCTCCCGCAGTCTCTTTCAGAAAGATGATCCCGAAAAACGTCGGTATCAGAAGAGAATACGACGTAATAAGTGTCGTCTGTGCCACCGATCCGCATCCTATCGCAAGTACAAGGAATACCGTCGACACACCGTACGCAATCGCAAAAAGAACAGAAAACAGGAGTACCGTAAGATTAAACGAAAACTTCCCCTCAAACAATAGCACAGCAGCAAATATCAGCAAGGCAAACCCCGCAGACATTGCAGAAAAACAAATATCTCCGCCGCTGCATTTCTGCTTAAAAAACTTTGTCACCACATTCTGAAGCGACACAAAAATCACACAAACCAACAACAATAATGATGTAAGCATATATCCCTATATCTCCCAAAATCGCCTTTATCTGTTTTTTATTCCTGCCATGGCTTCTGGTGGTATAATGTTATCTCGTGGTCTATTCGCCTGCATTCGTTTATGCTAACACCCCATGTCCTCTTGAATAGCTTACGCAAATACCCTTCATCGTGAAGACCTACCTTCTCGGCAATCTCTTGTGTTGTAAGTCTGCCCTCGTATGCAAGTTCCCTCGCATGCTGCATTCTGACGAGATTTGTCGCCTGTGTGATCGTAATACCCGCACCTTTGCGGTACACTGATGAGAGATAATTCGGTGTTACACCAAGTTCAGCGGCTATGTCGGTTATATTGAGCCCCTTTGAAAAATCCCGCGCGATGATCGAGTTTACTTTTTTTACATAAAATTCGGATGCAAAAAACGGCTTTGTCTCATACATAGAACGGAACATTCTGTCAATATTTGCAGCTATTTCAAACCATATTGACACACACATTGCACGGTCATACCGTGCATTTCTCGCGTAATGGCTTATATATGTCTTTACAAGTCGGAGATAATGCTGTTTATCCTCGGAAATATCCACATAGCAAGGAAAAAGAAAATATTCAGTATCCGACATATCTACATCACTGACATTCACGATCTCCCATTCAAGTCCCGAGAATCTTACAGAGATCGTATTTATATATACAGTTTCACTTCTCACAGATCGGCTGGAAATATCTTCTCCGCCTGCAACTACAATGAGAGCACATTCCGGATATGTACAATCCTCTCCTTCGACACTCGAAACTACCGACTTTCCCTCAAGAATTCCAATCTCCAGACATTTTTCTTCGTTTTCATTTTTCCAATCATAATTCTCAGTTGTAACCGAACACGCAAATACCGGCTCAGGCACCCCACACACTTTCACTCTGAGACATCGCATTTTCTTTCCTCAAAAATTACGAAATGATTTTAACATATTATACTTGCAGAAATAATATTTGTCAAGCAAGTTTGGATTTTTTGGTGTAGTTTTGACTACGGTATTGTGGATTTGTCTGTTGACAACACGCAGATATATGTATATCATTAACACAAAAGAACATTATCACAATTATTTATAGGAGATAATTATGCCGAACACAGAATATTTCACACCCCCGAAAACAGCGCGTGTCTATCTGCATCAGCCACACAGCAACCGTGCAGTTCTTCTCTTCCCCGATTTTAAGGTAGTTAATCTTGAGCTCACCGGAGAAAAGCATACACGTCAAAGTGCAGTGGGCTTCATCCTTCTTCACGGTCAGGATAACACCGCTGTAGATTTCAAAGCGACCACCTTCAGCGATGTGCTCGGCGGTATTCCGATCTATACAGTTAATGCGGAAGAAGAGTGTCTGATCTCACTCGAGGCATTCTGCTCTTTTGATGAAAACCCGATAACATACGCACGCGTTACTCTGAAAAACACAAAGGATCACCACATAGAAGATTCTGTAGCTATCCTCCCACGTAAAACAACGGACGATGTTTACCTGACAAATCTTGACGACACAGGCTACTGCAGCTACAATCCCGGCGCAGGCTCTTGGTTTATGCTCAACAGTTCCTGGAAGGATAATGGTGGCAACCATGCCTCCGACTCGGAATCCTCCCTCAGAATCGAGACCTCTCTCAGCGTAAAGTGGATGCCCAAGTCAGAATGTCCGATCTATCACAAAGCATCAGATTATTATAAGGTATCATATTCACTTGATCCGAACGAAAGTGTTTCCTTTGATCTCGTTTTCGCACTCGGAGAAGTTCCCGCAAAGATCAATTTTGACAGCGAAAAAGAAAAAGTGATCTCCCGCTGGAACGAGATCCTTTCCGATATAAAGGTGGTTCCCAATTCAGATTCACAGAATATTCAGGGAATGTACCGTCATCTCGCGGCACAGTCTCTTCAGATGCTCGCAAAATACAGCGATTCTCCCGATCTCATTACACCTCGTCAGGGTGACGTAGGACGTTATGTATGGCCGTGGGAAGCCGCAATGATGCTGACCGCGCTCGATCACGCGGGACTCACATCGTGGACCGGTGACGCTTACAAATATTTCATTGAAAAATGGCTCGTGAAAGAAGGAGAAGACAAGGGTAAGGTTATGAGCTGCCATCAGCAGTGGGGGAACCTCAACGGATCGCTCGTTTGGGGTATCTCATATCATCTTCTCCACACACATGACCGCGCTGAATTCGAATATTTCCGTCCTTATCTGAATATGATGCTTGACTGGATGGAAAGCGAACGCGAAAGATCATCAGAGTTCGGAGAGCTGTACTCAGGAATTTTCCCGACAGGCAAGGCGTCCGACTGGAGAACCAAAGCACAGTACTGGTGCTTCACAGACGGTCAGAACGTTATGGGCTACGAAAAGATGGCAGAGCTTTACAAGGAATTTGATGATCCCGACAGTGACCGTGTCGCCAAATGCTTCGAGAATTACCTCGGTACATTGCAGGATATCGCCCGGGACGTTTATAAAGGACACGAAAACGACGAGTGCTTCTTCTTCCCGCATCAGCTTGGAGTAGCCCCTGAGGAAGCTCTTCAGTATTGCTACTACACCAGCGGCGCGATATATCTGTTCTTTTCCGGAATTATCCCCTACACGAGCAGAGAATTTGAGCAAATGGATAATTACTACAATTTCCACGGTATGTTCGATCGCGGACTCGCCGGAAGAATGACAAACTTTTCTGTCGGAGACGGCGGTCTTTACGGAGACATCTTCTACACCGTAAATGCTGAGCAAATGTGGCTCAAAGGATATATGGCACGGGGCGAACAGGCAAAAGCTGACGAAATGTTTGATGCGGTTATGAAATACTGTATCACAAGTGAGTACATCGTCTCCGAAAGATACTGTTCACGTGATCCGTGGTATTCACCGTGGCAGCCCAACGCAAGCAGCTGTGGACGTATGATGGATATTCTTCTCACATATTTCGGCGAAACAAATAAACAGTAACAAAAAAATCCCCTTTGATACGGCATTGAATCTGCCGAGTCAAAGGGGATCTTTATTTCAAAATTACAGTTACAGAACCTTCGAGAGAAAATCCTTCAGGCGCGGATTCTTCGGGTTTCCGAAAAACTCCTTCGGATCTCCTTCTTCAAGGATCTTTCCTTCATCAATAAATACTACTCTGTTAGCAACTTCTCTCGCAAATCCCATTTCGTGAGTTACGATAACCATTGTCATTCCGTCGTCCGCAAGCGCTTTCATAAGGTCAAGAACTTCGCCAACCATTTCCGGATCGAGTGCCGATGTAGGCTCGTCAAACAGGATCACGTCGGGGTTCATTGCGAGTGCACGAACTATAGCAACTCTCTGCTTCTGACCGCCCGAGAGAGTTGACGGGTATTTGTCAGCCTTATCTTCAAGACCGATACGTCCGAGAAGTCTCATAGCATTCTCATATGCGTCTGCCTTGATCTTTGCAGGATCGGTCTTTATCTCGATTTTTTCCTTCCTGTTACCTTTTTTTCTGAAAAGGTTCGTGATAGGAAGGAAAGTATTAAATCTCTTTGCGCGGCGAAGATCTTCAAGCCCAACGTGAACAGGGGCGAGCATAATATTCTGAACAACAGTCTTATTATTGAAGAGATTGAACTGCTGGAATACCATACCGATCTTCCTGCGGTGAATGTTTATGTCAACACTCATGTCCGCAATGTCTGTCCCGTTGAAGATTATCTGACCGCCTGTGGGGTCCTCCATACAGTTGAGACAGCGGAGGAACGTCGATTTACCGCTCCCCGAAGGACCGATAACACATACGATATCCCCTTTGTTTACGGTAATGTCGATTCCTTTGAGGACTTCGATTTTTCCAAAGCTTTTCTGCAGATTAATTACGTCTATCACTTTTTCTCAGTCCCCTTTCCATCAGTTTGATGCCAAGCGTAATGAGCATTACGAGTGCGATATAAATTATCGCCATAGCAAGATACGGCACCATAAATTCATAAGAATTTGTACCGATCATATTGAACGCTTTGTAAAGGTCAGATGCGCCGACGAAGGAAACGACCGATGTTTCCTTAATGAGCGCGATAAACTCGTTACCGAGAGTCGGCAGGATGTTCTTTACAGCCTGAGGTATGACAATTTTTATCATCGTTGTGCCGAATGAAAGACCTACCGCACGTCCTGCTTCCATCTGCCCCTGATCGACGGACTGAATACCGCTTCGCATTATTTCAGATATGTAAGCTCCGCTGTTGAGTCCGAATACAAGAACAGAAACATAAAGGCTCGACATTCGAACGCCGATAAGAGGAAGGAGAACATAATAGAACAAAAGAAGCTGTACTACCATCGGAGTTCCGCGGAAAAGTCCTACATAGAACGAACAGATTCCGTCGAGTATCTTCGGAAGAAGCTTATATTTCGGGAGAACACGAACCGTTGCGATCAGCGTACCGATCAGAATACCGATCACAAGACCGATCACCGCTATGATAAGAGTGTTTCTCAGACCGTTGATAACCGATACATACGCACCCTTGTCTATAAGTGTCTCCAGAAAAGTATCAATTTTTACTGAAAAATTTCCCATTTATACCTTCATTAAAACACAGCGCTCCCCCGATCCAATTTTTATTCAGAAGCAGGAGAGCAGCCTGTTTGTTAAATTTGATGTTTAATTTTCGAGTGATCAGTTCATCTTGTTGTAAGCTTCAGCAATGCAATCTGCGGGAGCTGCGTCGATGATAACGTAGTCAATGTTGCCGTTGATCATATCGTTAACTGCGAGAGAACCGTTTGTGTAGCTCTTGCAAACTACAGGATAACCTGCAAATCCCCACTCTTCGTCACCCTGAACGTAGAACTGACCTGTAGTACCGTCCTGAACACCGATAGATGTTGTCTTATCCTTAGCGTTGAGGATAGCTTCAACGTCAGCAGCGGTCTTGCAGGAATCAAATGTTGTGTCGTCAGCCTTTACGATAAGCTTCTGGGATGCAAAGTATTAAGAGTTTGTGAATGCAACGTGTTCTTCACG
>SVUC01000108.1 GCA_015063455.1 Oscillospiraceae bacterium | reverse complement strand
CGCTGCTTCCAATCCCGAAAGAGCTGAAAAACTCTTCGCAGAAGCTGAAGCTAACGCAAAGGCTAAGTACGAAAGACTTACAAAGATGGGTAAGCTCTACGAATAATCCAAACATAAAATTAAGGGAATGCGTTCTGCATTCCCTTTTTTTATTTCTTTTTTGTCGATCAATCTTTGTCCGTAATTATTGTATACTCCAGCATCTCGTAGTGAAGACGTGTACCGATATCTGTTCCTGGCGGAAGAAGTGCCATCGCAATGAAAAGCTCTTCTTTAGATTCTTCATCCAGTAGTGTGGCGTATTCACCTTCAATTTTTATAACCTTGTAATCTTTTGATTCCATTTTTTCTCCTCTTATTTTTCGAATTTATCTTTATATTCGCTGAAAAGCTGATAGTAAAGCTTCATATTCTCAATATCCCACCATCGTTTTGTTGTCACGGGTATGCTGTCGAGGTCATAGATCAATGCACCTTTGAGTGACATTAAGAATGGACTGTGTGTTGAAATGACAAATTGGCATCCGAAAAATCTCGAATAATCTTCAACCAATTTTATAAGCTTAAGCTGATATTTCGGAGACAAGCTGTTCTCCGGTTCATCAAGAAGATATAGGCAGTTATCATTAAAGTGATCACGGAAGAAATTCAGAGCGTATTCCCCGTTTGAGTCGGGAGTCTGGGGAACTCCCGCGTGATGATTCACATACTGAGTCATTGTTCTCCGCCTTACTTCGAGACGTTTTTCAAGCTCATCGTAATCGTCCATTGATCTGAACCGCATAGGTTCAACATCGTGTCGTTTCTTTTCCCTGTATTCCTCTGCTATATCGTGTCTTCTGCGCCGTGTTTCTTCATTTTCAACTCTGCGGTCGATGATCTTATAGAACACATCATCACTTGTATAAATTGAGCTTCCGTACGGTGCGATATCCCGATGTTCACCACCGCTTACTTCAAATGAGCACATCAGTTTAACATATTCGGAAAAATATGTACTCCTATTGTACGGTGTTATACGCGGAAGCTCAAGTGCTTCAGCAATAAGATTCAAGAGAGTTGTCTTTCCGCTCCCGTTTCCTCCGCAAAAAATCGTAATTTCAGAAAATTCTACCGTTTGAAACTTTTTGAAAGGAAATATCCCATACGGATATTCATGACAGTGTGTATTTCTTGTCACGGGCCAGAACTTTTCTGCATGATCTTCTTCCTCTGCAAGAGTAGGAAGCCGGAACTTTTTGAGATATATCAAAATTTGTACCTCATAGAATTAATATCTTTATATTATAATTTTACATTCTGAATACTGATTTGTCAATACAAAAAGATACCTCGCATACATCGTGAAGATCGAATGCTTTGGTATCTTTTTATTGTTTATCCGTTTGTTACATCTCCACTGTCATCGAGGGATATCGGCTCGCCGAGATATTTCGATTCTGGTTGGAGTATTGTCATTCCGAAATCCTTGATCCTCGCGGCGATCTCTCTTGTCTCGCGCATACTCTGACCAAAATACGTTCTGAGATCTGCGCTCACACCTACCGCTTCAAGCCCAAGTGCATCTGCGATGTAAAGTGCTCTATATAGATGATATTTCTGTGTAACGATTATGACTTTCTCAGCGCCGAAAACATATTTTGCTCGATAGAGTGAATCGTATGTTGAGAAACCTGCGTGATCCATAAAAATATCGTCTGACGGAATCCCCTTTTCAACTGCAAAATCTTTCATACAGTTTACTTCATCGTACTCTTCTCTGCCGTGGTCTCCGCTCATCAGAAGAACATCACACTTTCCGTTCTCATAGATGTCGATTCCTGTAAGAAGTCTATCCTCAAGCATATGGCTAGGAGAGCCGTCATCTCTTACTCCTGCTCCGAGGACAAGAATACAGTCAGAGTCAATTTCGTCCAAATCGGAGACATTAACAATTTTGTCTTTTGTTTTGAGAATAATATAAACATTTAGTCCCGTGACAAGAACGACTGCTGCCACAGTAATAAATAATATGAGCTTAATTATCTTCTTTATTTTCGAGCTTTTCATTTGCTTTCTTTGCATTACGTTTCTTTTTTGCCTTCTTAATTTTTGTACCTATCACTGCAACAACAACAATTATGATTATTACCCATATAATAATATACGGAAGTGCTGTTACAAACCAAACTATTGCTTCACTTACATCTTCCTTTATATCAAGGAATGTGTCTTCAAGTCCGAGTGCGATCTTCTGACCGAGAGTAAGAACTTCTTCATTCTTTGTCTCGCGCCATACTTCCTCTACGCTGAGATTAATCGTACAGTAGGAAACGAGTGCATCGTACTTTCTGAGCTGTGATTTATATGATTCAAGCATATATGTAACATCAGAAATCCTCGACTGAAGCTGGATAACATCATTGAGGCTCTCAGCTTTTTCAAGAATCTGGATGAGAGCGTCATACTCAGCCTGATAAGCTTTAATGCGGCTCTCGGTGTCAACATAGTTCATTGTTACGTCGTTTGAATTCTCGGATTTGTATGTCATATTTCCGAGTGTGCAAACTTCGTTCATAAAGCTGTTATATGATTCCTGAGGGATTCTTATAACGTGACGCGAATTTCTGGAATATTTTGTCCCGTATATTCCGCTGTCATGCGCCTCTGAGGATTCGATATATCCGCCGTACTGGAAGATCTTTTCAGACATATCTGCCATAAATGTATCGTATTCTTTTGTTTCAAAACGAAGATTTGCGGTCTTTATGATCTTTCTCTCCGCCAGGTCATTCTTACCAGAGGAAGTATTTGTTGCAGAACCTTTGTCCGAGTATGACGGTTCTGACGGAGACTCATATTCCATATCGGCTTCGGGATAATATAGATCACCTGAAGTCCCGAATGATCCGTCCACAGAATCAAACGAATTGTAATAATTGTCAGATATGCTTTCGTCATAAGCCGTTCCGGATTTTGCTGAGCAAGCAGTCATTGAGAATGCAAGGGTCAACACGAGAATAAATGCAAAGAATCTTTTAGCCATGATATAGTCCTCCTTGTTGTTATGTTATTTAGACGAAACACATATTGATTTTGTTCCGAAGAATGAATAAAAAAACAATATTTTTTCGTTTTTATTGAAAATAATTATGTTTTATAACATATTTTACCCTCAAAAAACATTTTTCACTCAAAATTGTGAATCAATAACCTCACTGTCCATTAAAATTGATAGAAAAATGAGAAAAATTGTCTCAAAATATATCATTATTGATATTGACATAGACGCTTTAGTGCGGTATAATATTCTTAAATTCGATGTTGGTTATAGTTAGTTATAGATTTTTCCTATTACACGTTCCAAATATATCGAATCGCAAAAGTTTTTCAGCAAAAAAATTCATTTCTATATACAGGAGATATTTATTATGAACAGAGTCTACAATTTCTCGGCAGGTCCCTCTATGCTTCCCCTTCCCGTTCTTGAAAAGGCAGCATCAGAACTTATTTGTTACGGCGACAGCGGTATGTCTGTAATGGAAATGAGTCACCGATCTCCCGATTACGAAGCTATTATCAAAAAGGCTGAAGCTGATCTTCGCACTCTTATGAACATTCCCGATAATTATAAGGTTCTCTTCCTTCAGGGCGGTGCTTCTACACAGTTTGCGTCTGTTCCGCTTAACCTTATGAAAACAGGAAAGGCTGACTATATTCTCTCCGGTCAGTTCTCAACAAAGGCATACAAGGAAGGTCAGAAGTACGGCGACTGCGTTGCAGCTGCTTCTTCAAAGGATGACAACTTCTCTCGCATCCCCGAAACCACACGTGAATCTTTCAGAGCAGACGCAGACTATGTTCACATCTGCTTCAACAATACAATCTACGGTACAAAGTTTGGTTATATTCCCGATACAGGTGATGTTCCGCTTGTTGCTGATATGTCTTCCTGCATCATCTCCGAACCTGTTGACGTAACAAAGTTCGGTGTCATCTACGCAGGCGCTCAGAAGAATATGGCTCCCGCCGGTCTCACAGTTGTAATTGCACGTGAAGATCTTCTCGGATGGACAAATCCTGCTACACCTTCTATGCTCGACTGGAAGCTTATGGCTGACAATGATTCAATGTACAATACACCTCCGTGCTACTCCATCTACATGGCAGGTCTCGTATTCGAATGGATCCTTTCTATCGGTGGTCTTGAAGAAATGAAGAAGATGAATGAAAAGAAGGCTAATCTTCTCTACGATTATCTCGATTCACAGGATTATTACATCGCACCGGTTGAAAAGGCCAGCCGTTCTATGATGAATGTTACTTTCGTTACAGGAAACGAAGATCTTGATAAGAAATTTGCTAAGGAAGCTGCTGCAGCAGGTCTCAAGAACCTCAAGGGTCATCGTTCTGTAGGCGGTATGAGAGCATCTATTTACAACGCAATGCCTTACGAAGGTGTTGAAGCTCTCGTTGCATTTATGAAAGACTTCGCTGAAAAGAACCCCAAATAATTAAAGCATAAAAAATGCAATATAAGAAATATTTTACAATAAGCTACGATGACGGCTCTATCGACGACAAACGTATGATAGAAATAATGGATGCATACGGGATCAAAGGTACTTTCAACTTAAACTCGGGTAATATGGCACCGATCAAAAACACGTATCCGCGCTCCATATCACTTGAAGAAATCCCCGAAGTCTACAAAAATCACGAGGTTGCAACACACGGCTTCAAGCATCCTAATTATAATCAGCTTACACGCGAAGAGATTGAAGATGATATCAAGAAAGACATTGCACTTCTTTCTAAAATCGTCGGTTATGACACTCTTGGTCACGCCTATCCCTACGGTGTTTGGAATCAAACTACACTTGATGTCTTTACTGAGCAAAATATCAGATATGCCCGTACCGTTGGTTCATCGCTGAGATTTGATCTTCCGACGAATCCTCTTCTTATCTCTCCGACATCTCATCATTCCGATCCTCACATTTTTACAGTGCTTGACGAATTTATTAAGGCAGAGCCTACCGATTCAGATCTTCTTTTCTATCTGTGGGGACACAGCTATGAATTCTCAAGAAATCTTGAATTCAGCAGCTGGGATCATTTTGAAAAAATATGTAAGCTTATCTCCGGTAAAGACGATATAGTTTATTGTACCAATATGGAATTTTTCAATATAACAAATATTTAATTCGAGGATATAACAATGAAAAAAATTCAGTTACTCAACAAAATCGCTGCTGTTGGCATCAACAATTTTGATATCGCTGAATATGAAGTTTCTACTGCAGTTGAAAATCCCGATGCCATTATGGTTCGTTCTGCTGCTATGCACGATATGCAGTTTGACAAAAATCTCAAGGCTATTGCTCGCTGCGGTGCAGGTGTAAACAATATTCCTGTTGAAGAATGTGCTAACAAGGGTATCGTAGTATTCAACACTCCCGGTGCAAATGCTAACGGTGTTAAAGAGCTCGCAATCGCTGCTCTTCTTCTCGCTTCAAGAAATATTGTTGGCGGTATACAGTGGGCAAATACCCTTACAGAGGATGTTGCAAAATCTGTAGAAGCCGGTAAGAGCAAGTTCGGCGGATGCGAACTCAAGGGTAAGACTCTCGGTGTTATCGGTCTCGGTGCTATCGGCGGTATGGTTGCCAACGCAGCTAAATCTCTCGGTATGACTGTTATCGGATGCGACCCGTACCTCACAGTTGAAGGCGCTTGGAGCCTTTCCAGAGATATCAAGAAGGCGGCTACTTACGAAGAAATCTTCAAAGAATGTGATTATATCACTCTTCACGTTCCTGCAACTAAGGAAACAAAGAATATGATCAACTCCGGCTCTATCGCTATTATGAAGCAGGGCGTTAAGATCATTAACCTTTCCCGCGCTGATCTCGTTTGTGCTGCTGACCTTAAAGCTGCTATCGCTGAGGGTCATGTTTCCGCTTATGTAACAGACTTCCCCACAGAAGAAACAATTAATACCCCCGGTATCACAACAATTCCTCACCTCGGTGCTTCTACAGAAGAATCTGAAGATAACTGCGCTGTTATGGCTGCACTTGAGCTTATTGAGTTCCTTGAAAACGGAAATATTAAGAATAGTGTAAACTATCCTTCTATTGATATGCCTCGCTCTGATGCTGAAAGACTCGTTATTCTTCATAAGAATATTCCCAATATGCTCTCTCACATCACATCCACATTAGCAAGTCATGATATCAATATCGAGAACATGGCTAATCGTTCCAAGGCTGATTTTGCTTGTACACTCGTTGACACTTACGCAAAGGTAACTGATGAAATGATCTCCATCATCGAAAGCATGGAAGGCATTATCAGAGTAATTGAAATAGCTTAACAGGCATTATAATAACTCAGACCAAAGGAGCTTGCCGTTATTTTCCGACAGGCTCTTTTAATGCAAACTTGATATTTACGATATAGTTCTTATAATAAGACTATATTGACAATTCTTCAAATTCTGCCATATAATTATAATGGACACTAAAACACAGAGGTTTACTAACGTGGAAAACGCTTCGTTGAACATAAAGGTTGTCAAATTCGGAGGAAGCTCTCTCGCAGATGCCGAACAGTTTAAGAAAGTAAAAAATATAATCACAGCTGATCCCGCAAGAGTTTTTGTTATCCCGTCAGCTCCCGGCAAACGTTTTTCTGACGATACAAAAGTTACGGATATGCTTTACGAGTGCTACAATGTAGCTGCATCCGGTGGGAATATTGACGGTATATTCGAAAAGATCAAAGAGAGATACAACCTTATTATCTCCGGTCTTTCTCTCGACTACGATCTCTCCGACGAATACAATCACATTAAATGGGCTATCATTCATCACGCAGGTCATGATTACGCCGCAAGCCGCGGAGAATATCTGAACGGTCTTATCCTTGCAAAATACCTCGGATACGATTTCATTGATCCGTCCAACTATATTAAATTCCTTGACAATGGCGTATTCGATGCTGAAACCACTAACACATTCCTCTCTGAAGAGCTTGCAAAGCATAAGAATGCCGTAATTCCCGGATTCTACGGTTCTATGCCGAATGGAACTATCAGAACATTCTCACGAGGTGGCAGCGACATCACAGGTTCTATTGTAGCTCGCGCTTGTGTAGCTTCGATTTACGAAAACTGGACTGATGTAAGTGGATTCCTTATGGCAGACCCCAGAATCGTAAAAGATCCCAAGGGTATCAAATTTATCACTTACCGTGAGCTTCGTGAGCTCTCCTATATGGGTGCAACAGTTCTTCACGAGGATGCTATCTTCCCTGTTCGTTTTGCCGGTATTCCGATCAACATCAAGAACACAAACAATCCCGAAGATGCAGGTACAATGATCGTTCCTCATACAGATGTTTACGACAACGAAAGTATTATCACAGGTATTGCAGGTAAAAAGGGATTCTGTGTTGTCAACATCGAAAAGGCAATGATGAATGCTGAGCTTGGATTCGGAAGAAAAGTTCAGCATTCATCA
>SVUC01000107.1 GCA_015063455.1 Oscillospiraceae bacterium | reverse complement strand
GACCATCAGCGGTAAGATCATGAGAAATAAGCTTTGATTGCTGCAAACGGTAAGTAATATTTTTAATGATAAAACAAACCCCCGAATGCGAGATTTTCGCAAACGAGGGTTTTTTGTTCGTTTATTCTGTTATTTTAATTGAAGTTTACTCCGTATTGGATAGATTTTTCGTCTGGAGCTGTGAGCGTGTAGTAGAGAACGTCACCGTTCTGGCTCATTCTGATCTCGTCGAGTTTTTCGGTTGAAACAGTCTGTGTTGATCCGTCACGGAACACAAAAATGAGTCTGTATTCATTGAGATCACGTCCGTAAAGTCCGCGTCCATAGAGAATTGTGCATCTCTCGGTCTCGTGCTCGAAAATGATATCGTAAGCATCGTCCTTTGCGTTTGATAATTCAAGCTCGTAATCGGATTTTTCTTCTCCGCCGAGGGTAATATCGGTAGTGTCTTCGGTTTCGTCAAGAAGCGCGGCAAGAAGAGATTTGCCGTTTGAGCGAAGCTTGTCAGAGGTGATCTTACCGCAGACAAATTCCACAGATTTAACATTTGTGGTAGAGAGGCTTTCGCTGAAATAGAATGCATAAGTCGTGTAGTCACCGTGATCGGCATACCAGATCTCCGTAACCTTATACTGTTTGCCGTCAATGCGTATTCTGAGAAGATCGTTTGCTTTTTCAATGACCTTATCGGGAGTGCAGATGTACTGACCGTTTACACCGCACGCTGCCTCATTCATCCATCCGCGGACTATTCCGAGAGCTTCGTATCCTTCGCCTTTGTAGAGCTTGAATGAGATATTGTTTTTCTCGAGAATAATATCGTCAGCGAGGTCTATCGAGTATGATTCATTTATAGAAGCAGCAGAGTCTGCCACCTTGAAGGACCCGCCGAATGCGGTTATTCCAACGAATGTTTTTGAAACGTGATCCCCGGAATAAAGAGTGATCTTGGGGCTTGAGACAACAGGGGGTGTGTCGACGATTCCGCCGTCATCAGAGGTGTCGTCGTTATCATCTCCAACTGTGATTCGCTCGTCGGGATCTATCATACGCATAATGACAGCGGAGATCTCGCTTCTCTTTATTGAAGTTGTTGGATTGATTTTTTCCGATGTGCTTCCAGTCATAATACCCCAGTTGTACATTTTGTATACAGCACCTGCATACCACGCGGTACTCGGAACGTCGGGGAGCTTGCCGAAATCTGCATTGTTGAGATTCTTCATTGTCACACCTGACGAGGTGATAGCGCGTGCAAAAAGTACTGCGACCTGACAGCGCAATGCGGGAGCGTTGTAATCCTCATATTCTTCAGTAACGATTCCGTTCTTGAAAGAATATGCGAGGTATCCCGCATACCATTTCGGATCAGCCGAGGTAAATGCTCTCTCGTCGATCTCGCCTGTCGAGAGAAGAAGATGGCATACTGCGGCGATTTTGATAGTTTCTGCAATCGTCAGCGTTTTCTCAGGGGCGAAAACTGTCTCCGACTTACCGTTTATGATTCCGAGAGAGTAGGCGTCAACTACGTTAGAGTAAAACCAGTCACTCTCGGAAATGTCAGTGAACTGTCCATTATATGTACGGGAGTTTTTATATTCAACAGCTGATACGCACGGTACAAGCATTAGTACGCACAGCACAGCAGAAATGATTTTTGTGATTTTTTTCAATCTTAAACCTCCGGGGTGTTTTTTGTGTTTTCTCAGTTGTTTCTCTTACCGACAAAAAGTGTTCCGACCTCTTTGCCGTCAATGATCTCATATAAAATGTCGGGATTCTCTCCGTTTGCGATTATCATATCGCATCCTGCTCTCATTACCATATCAGCCGCGATGAGCTTTGTCTGCATACCGCCCGTGCCGATCTCAGAGCCTTTTCCTCCAGCGGATGACATGATCTCGGGAGTGAGCTCGCGTACGACCGGAATGAGCTTTGCATCAGGGTCAATACGCGGATTTGCAGTATAAAGACCGTCGATGTCGGAGAGAAGAACGAGCAGATCTGCGTGAACGTGAGTTGCAACGATCGCCGAGAGGGTGTCATTGTCACCAACCTTGATCTCGTCTGTTGCAACGGTATCATTCTCATTGATGATCGGCAGAGCGCCGTATTCGATCAGACGTTCTATCGTGGTTATAAAATTCTCGCATCTGTGCTCGTCACGAACATCCTGTCCGGTAAGAAGGATCTGCGCGACGGTGTGATTGTATTCAGAGAAAAGCTTGTCGTAGGTGTACATAAGCTCGCACTGACCGACAGCGGCAGCAGCCTGCTTTTCAGCAAGAAGAGAAGGACGCTCTCTGAGCTGAAGCTTTCCCATACCCATTCCGATAGCTCCTGAGGAAACAAGTATTACCTCGTGTCCCGCATTTTTTATGTCTGAAAGAACTTTACAAAGCTCCTCCATATGTCTGATGTTGAGCCTTCCTGTCTTGTGGGCAAGAGTTGATGTTCCGACTTTTACTACGATTCGCATTGAAAAATTTCCTCCGTGGGATAAAAAGGGTTATTTTTGAGAATTCATAATAATTATACATTATTATGTGGAAAAAAGCAATAATAAAATTGGCTGTATTGATCGCATTTGAGGTGCGGATCGGAGAATTGTGCCGATCTGCTTTCAATTATTAAATAAATATGCAAAAAATGGATGAATTATCTTGATTTTTTGCGCGATATATATTATAATATCTTTTATAAGTGATTTGGAAATTTGTGCTCAAAAACAGAAAGGAGCAAAGAAAAATATGGAACAGAAATTCAGAAAAATCGGCGTACTTACCTCGGGCGGTGACGCTCCCGGCATGAACGCTGCTGTAAGAGCAGTAACAAGAGCGGCAAATGCGCGCGGCGTTAAGGTTATGGGTATTATCGGCGGTTACCGCGGAATGATCCACGATGAAATGATCGAGCTTACGAACCGTGAGGTTTCGAATAAGATCCAGCTCTCGGGTACATTCCTTTATTCTGACAGATGCCTTGAATTCAAGGAAGAAGCAGGTATGCAGAAGGCGATCGAAACTCTCAAGAAGCACGAGATCGACGGTATCATCGCAATCGGCGGTGACGGAACATTCAGAGGTGCAACAGACCTTTCTCAGAGAGGCATTCCCACGATCGGTATTCCCGGTTCCATTGACAACGATATCACAGCTTCCGATTACACAATCGGCTTCGATACAGCAATGACTACCGTTCTCGAAAATGTAGACAGACTCCGTGATACCTGCGAATCTCACGCAAGATGTAACGTTGTTGAAGTTATGGGCCGCGGCGCAGGTGACATCACGATCAATACAGCTATCGCTTCAGGTGCTGTTGCGTGTGTTATTCCCGAAGCTCCGTTTGACGAAGAAGCTTGCATCAACAAGATCATCCGTCTCCGCAGGGAAGGTAAGAGAAGCTTCCTCATCATCGTATCTGAAGCATTCCCCACTCTCGGTGAAGAGCTCGCAAAGAAGATCACCGCAATCACAAAGGAACTTTCCGAAAAGGAAGGAAACGACAGACTTTGGGTTGAATCCAAGTTCTGCCGCCTTGCTCATACAGTACGCGGCGGTTCTCCTACTCTTACTGACAGACTGACAGCCACCAAGATGGGTGTTCGTGCCGTTGAAGAGCTTCTTGCCGGCAACTCTAACCTCATCGTTGTAGAACGTCAGGGTGAGATTACAACTTGTGACATCAACTGGTCTCAGGTTCTCGACCGTATGTACAAGGGTACTCTCAAGCCTGGTATGACTGACAAGTATTCTGCTGATGAACTCGCTGCTATGGAAAAGTTCATCGAAGAAAAGAAGGAAATATTCAGAAAAACATACGCAATGTTCAACGAGCTTGCTGACTGACAAAAAAACATATACCGCGTGCGAATACCGTGCGCGGTGTATGGATAATTATAGTAATGTATTCGATTTCTGATAAGTGGGTATGGTATTATAATGAAATTAGATTCTGAGGTAAAACGCGATATATTGCTGATGGCGCTGGGATGCGCGATCTGTTCTGTGGTCGTTGTCATTCTGTTCGCAGTATTCGGATATTTCGATTACACAGTTTTGATAGGCGCGGCTGTCGGTTTTCTTCTTGCAGTCGGAAACTTCTTCTTTATGTCACTCGGAGTTATCAAGGCACTTGAGACCGGAGATGAAGTGACAGCAAAGCTGAAGATGCGCTCGTCGTACATCAGCCGAACGGTCGTGATGCTTGCGGTAATGGCTGCGTCAATCGCAATTCCGTATATTCACTGGCTTCCTGTTATCCTTTCGGTGTTTTATCCGAGAATCGTGATAACCGCAAAGAATCTCATATCTGCGATGCTCGCAAAAAAGAATACAGCCGACTCACCGGAAGTTACACCTTCCGAAAGTGCTCCCGTACCCGATGAATCAGACGATGAGGGTGAAGGCGATGAATTTGAAAAGTTCGTCAGCAGATTCGCCAAAGGTCCGATTCCCGGTGAGAAGGGCACAGAGGACTCGGTCAAATCAGAAAATAAAGATAATAAACAATAATTGAGGCGGTTATGGAAATAAATATTACAGGTGCTAAAATTTATTTTGAAATACCGCTGTTCGGTGGAATACCGATTACGGAAACTCAGGTGAACTCGTGGCTCGTTATGCTTGCGGTTTTTATCGTTTGCATAGTCCTGACACACAATCTCAAGGTTCGTCCGGAATCTAAGAGACAGATCGTTGCCGAGTGGATCGTGGAAAAAGTAACAAATCTCGTTCGCGGAAATATGGGAGAAGGTTTTGAGGGTTTTGCACCGTTTATTTGTGCTATCCTCTCGCTCTCCGCATTGTCATCATTGTCATCTCTTCTCGGTTTGTATCCCCCGACGGCTGACCTTAATACAGTTGCCGGTTGGGCGCTCCTCGTGTTCGTGATGATCACATTTTTCAAGATCAAAACAAACGGCTTCCTCGGTTATCTCAAGGGTTACACGGAGCCGTTTGCGCTTTTTACACCTTTCAATATCCTGAGTGAACTCGGAACTCCCGTTTCTATGGCATTCCGTCATTTCGGAAACGTTGTATCAGGAACTGTTATCTCAGCTCTCGTGTACTCAGCACTCGCTGCTCTCTCGACAGTTCTCCTCGGATGGCTCCCCGGATTTCTCGGTGAGATCCCGTTCCTTCAGGTTGGTATTCCTGCAATCCTCTCCATCTATTTCGATGTATTCAGCTCGTGTATGCAGGCGTTCATTTTCGCCATGCTGACAATGCTCTACATCGGCGGAGCGGCATCAAAAGAATAACGGTACTCAATAAAAATCACATAATAAAATATAAAATTTAGGAGAAACAATTATGGAACTTGCAAAGGCAATTATCATGTCAGGATGCGCAATCGGCGCAGGACTTTCTCTTATCGCAGGTATCGGCCCCGGTATCGGTGAAGGATACGCTGTAGGTAAGGCTTGTGAAGCTATCGGACGTCAGCCCGAATGTAAGGGTGCTGTAACATCCACAATGATCATGGGATGCGCGATCGCAGAGACAACAGGTATCTACGGTTTCGTTATGGGACTTCTTCTCATGCTTCTCGCACCGAATCTCTTTATCGGTAAGCTTTGATTATCGGTAAGCTTTAATTCGAAAAAATTAAATTTCGGAGAAAATAAATGAACGAATATCTTGAGCTGATATCACTGAATATTTGGCATATAATAGCAACAATACTGAATCTCCTCATTCTGATGTGGATCATTAAAAAGTTTTTGTTCAAGCCCGTTCAGAAGGTTCTTGCCGAGAGACAGAATCAGGTAGATGAAATATACAGCGCAGCTGAAAAATCTGCCGCACAGGCTGAGGCTGATCGTAAGCTTTATAATGAAAAGCTCGAAGGGGCGCGTGAAGAAGCGGAAGCTATAGTAAAAGCCGCAACCAAACGTGCCGACAGACTGAGTGATGAGATAATTGACAAGGCTAAAAATAAAGCCGAGGAAACGATCCGTAAGGCTGAAAACGATATCGCACAGGAAAAGAAAAAAGCGATGAATGAGCTGAAAAACGAGATCTCCGATATCTCCGTACAGATCGCAGAAAATGTGGTCGGACGTGAGATCAAGGCGGAAGATCACCGTGAGCTTATTGACGACTTTATTGACAAGCTGTAATTGAGGGGGAATCAAAATGAACGAAACCTCCAGAGAATACGGTGCGGGACTTTTTGCTCTGGCTGAGGAATATGGCATAGAAGAGGAAATTCTTGAAAATATAAATGTTCTCAGTGAATACTTTACCGACGAATATATCCATATTCTACTCAACCCCGGAATTCCCAAGAACGAGCGGATCGGACTTGTAAGAGAGCTTCTTGACGGCAAATTTAACGAATATGTTGTCAATTATGTTATGCTTATGACGGAGCGCGGACGGGCTTCATCTATAAAAGAATCGTTTGCGGAATACGAAAAGCTGTATCTTGAGAAATTTGCCGTTGTAAAGGTAAAGGCGGAGAGCGCATATCCTCTCACCGATTCCCAAAAAGAAAAGCTTGAAGAAAAGCTCAAAAAGCTTACAGGACGCCGTCCGATCTTGGAGTATGTATTAAATCCCTCTTTGATCGGCGGAATGAGACTCGCATACGACAACCGCAGTATTGACGACAGCGTGCAGACAAAGCTTAAAGAAATCGGCGCTGTTCTCGCAGATACAACTGTATGAGAAGATCGTCGTATCAGCTGACTTTTACTGTGTAAAAAATTTATAAAAACGGAGACGACGCAATGGGACACCTTGACATTCGTCCTGATGAAATAAGTAATATTATAAAAAATCAGATAAAAAATTATCGCAATAAAACAGAAGAAGCCGAAACCGGTACCGTTATTACGGTCGGTGACGGAATCGTTCGCGCGTTCGGACTTGAGAACTGTATGGCTAATGAGCTTGTACTTTTCGAGGGTGGAGAAGCGGGAATGGCTATGAACCTTGAAGAAGATACGGTTTCGATCGTTCTTCTCGACGACTCTCAGGAGATCAAAGAGGGAACAAAGATCAAGCGTACAGGTAAGGTCGTATCTGTTCCTGTCGGAGACGCAATGATCGGTCGTATTGTTAACGCGCTTGGTGCGCCTATCGACGGCAAAGGTCCGATCGACTGTACCGAAACTCGTCCGATCGAGCAGATCGCACCAGGCATTATCACCAGAAAGAGTGTATCTGTACCTCTTCAGACAGGTATCAAAGCTATCGACTCTATGATCCCGATCGGACGCGGGCAGAGAGAGCTTATTATCGGTGACCGCCAGACAGGTAAAACAACTATCGCGATTGATACCATCCTCAATCAGCGTGACACCGGGGTAATCTGTGTTTATGTTGCAATCGGTCAGAAAAATTCTACGGTTGCAAATGTAGCGGAAACTATCCGCCGTGCAGGTGCTGACAGCTATACGATCATCGTATCTGCATCCGCATCTGAGGGCGCACCTCTTCAGTATATCGCACCGTATTCCGGATGCGCTATCGCTGAGTATTTTATGGCGCAGGGACGTGA
>SVUC01000106.1 GCA_015063455.1 Oscillospiraceae bacterium | reverse complement strand
ACACCGAGACTTTACAAAACTGTTGACGAATACCGTGCACTTTACGGAATTTATGCAAGAGTTCTCGCAGATCAGGTTGACTATGCTCTCAAAACAGCTGCGGAGATCATTACAACATCAAAGTTTGACGATACAAAGAGAATAAGAAATATCATTGCAGAGCTTAGATCCGATAAACAGAGAGAGATCATGACCTCCGGTAACGGTGTTGCAGCCGCAAGAGCGAGATCTTACTTCTCTCGTCACGAGTGCTATAATCAGCAGCTCAGCGGTATTGATTTCTACCTGTTCCTTTGCGATATTATGGATAACTTTGACGAAAGAGCAGCTGAGCTTTCCGAAAATCTCAGGCTCGTGACAGAGTATATCTTTAATCCCTCAAACATTACAGTAAGTATTACCTCAGATGAGGCGGGACGTGCGGCGACAGAAAAATATCTCCCACTCCTCACTGAAGCTCTCTCAAAGATTCCTCACAAATCTCTCGGAGAACACGATGAATACGTTCCCACAAAGAAAAATGAGGGAATTCTCATTCCGTCACAGGTGCAGTATGTGGCAAGAGCAGGTAACCTTATAAATGCAGGAATGGAGTACAGCGCTGCATATCAGGTTGTGAAGACTGCCGTAAATATTGACTATCTCTATCAGCAGATCAGAGTTAAGGGCGGTGCTTACGGATGCGGATGCGTATTCGGCGCGGACAGCGGAAACGTTCATTTCTCCTCTTACCGTGACCCGAGACTTGCCGAGACAGATGGTGTATACTGTGGAACAGGAGACTTTGTAAGAGGCGTGAAGTTCGATGAGAATGAGCTTGACAAGTTCATCGTCGGCACGTTCTCGGCATACGAGAGACCTCTCTCGCCTGCAGGAAAGACTCACAGATCTATGGACGCATATTTTATGGGTAAGACATACGAGGACATTCTCAGAGAACGAGGAGAGATGCTCGAGATAACAGACGAGCAGTTCAGAAGCTGTGCGGATGTATTTGATGCAGTTTGCAAGCAGAATTATATCTGCGCTGTCGGAAACGAAAAGAAGATCAAAGAGCAGACAGATATGTTTGACAGCTTTATCACAATAAAATAAAACAAAAAAGTCCCGATCGGGACTTTTTTGTATCTGATAAAATGCTATCTTTTGTGGAACAGCCGTCCGCTTCGGCCGCTTCGCGCGGGAGACGAGCACAAAAAATTTGTATGATCACTTTACAGTGAAACTATATTCATACCCATTTTTTCGGCGCAAAGTGATTCGTCGCGTCGGCAGGTGAAAATGATATGCTGGCTTGAGTCTTCATTACTGTTCAGGACACTAAACAGCTTTTCAAGCCTTCCCATGTCAATATGAGCAAAGCTTTCATCAAAGATCAAGGTAGGCGATTCGCTGCGGAAAACTTCATCTGCGAGTGCGATTCTCAGCGCAATGTATGTAAGATCCGCTGTTCCCTTGGAGAGAATCTCAGTAGAAAGATGTGATTCTTCATCCGCAATTGAACAGTTGAATGCTTTGTCGATCGCGATCTTCTCGTGCGGTGTGCTTTTCGAGATGATGTGCGAAGCCTTTTCGGCAATTTTTGGGATCACATCGGAACGCATAGCTTCGCCTGCTCTTGTAAGTGCGGAAGATGCAAGCTCACACGCATCAAATCTGAGAGTAAGCTCTTCCATACGCTCGTCGATAGAGGAGATCATTGTGCTGTATTCGTCGGGAGAACGGGTTGGCTTTCCCATTTCAAGAAGCTTTTCTTCAAGAGTTGATTTTCTCTTTGATGCAGATCTCAGTGCGCTGTCAGTAAACTCCTTCTCTTTGAGTAGATTGCTTATAGCTTCCGAGTCGAGCGAGAGAGCGATCTTGCCGTACTCTGTCTCTCCTGCGGTGTACGCATCAAGCTCAGCTTCTGAGAGATTAATACCCGCAAGCTGTTCTCCGATCACATCGAGACGTCCCTTCAGATTTTCAATCTTTGAGGAGATCATTCCTCTCTTTTCTTTTACGCTGTCTGAAATATCGTGAAGTATAGAGATCGTTTCGTAAATATCTCCTGTGTCTTCAATGTCGCTCTCTTCTGCGAGAGAATTCACACGTTCAACAGCTGCATCGAATCTGAGCTTTGCTGCATCCAGTGACTGGATCATACGCTCTTTTTCGAGGCGAGATACACCGCCGCGTCCGAGGACATTCATTTTTTCGCTGACCGCGATCTCGATCTCGGAGATCGATTCTGCATCCCATTCATCGAGGATCGCTGTAAGTGAATTTTTCGCCTTTGCGTGCAGGATGATGAAAACCACGCCGAGCACAACAAGGATCAAAGTCATAATAAGGGGCAGAGTGTAAAGTCCTGTGTTATAATAATACATCAGGAATGATGCGCCGAGCCCGAGAAGGCCTGCTATCAGAAGTGCTGTCGCTACTGAGAAACGAATTTTTGATGAAGCATCGAGTCTGTGCGCCTCGTCAATTATTTCATCTGCCTCGGGAGAGAAGGTGTGTTCTTCATCTTCGGCGGAAGCGAGCATTTCATCAAATGCGGCACATTCTTCGTCGTAGGCACGTATATCTCTTTCGGATTCGAGGAGTGTTTCTTCAAAACCAATACCGAACGGAGAGCTATCAAGATCAGAAAGAGATTTCTCAAGCTTTTCGATCTTTTCGCCCGTCTGAACAGAGGACTCAATCTTCCGTCCGAGATTAACTTTCTCGAGTGCTGACAGAATACCGTCGTACCGCTCTTTTGCTTCTTCCATCTCTGCAATGCGATTTTTTATGTCGTCGAGAGAGGATGAAAGACTGATTATTTCAGAAGATTTTTCAGCGGAGTTTTTCAGTTCAGCAATGAGCGCACCTTTTTTCTCTCTGAGAGATGTGAGCTCGCCGCCCGAGCTGTTTTTGTGGCATATTGCGCGGCGTGTGTTGTCTATCAAATCAAGCGCACGCTTTATGTTGATGTTTTCGTCTGCGGACGTGAGAAGATTCTCGACAGATCCGCCTGTTTTTCCGAGGCCGCTGATACTTGGACGTATCTCGGCTGACTGCGAAACGAAGCAAGTGCCGACAAAAACATCCTCGGGAACACCGAAAAAGAATTCACCGGGGTTCTGACCCGTCACACACTCTCCTGTTGATTGATTTGTTATTCTGACTCTTTCCCGTGCAGGAGAGTTGTCAGACGCGATGAGGAGCCTCTCAATGCGCCACAGAGTACCGTCGAATGATTCGGCAATAATAAACCCTGCCGCCTGTGAGGTTTCTCGGTTTATGTATTTTGATCTTTCGGATGTTCCGAGAGCTTTATTTGATTTTGCGGAAAGACCGTAGAAAATAAATTTTATGAACATTGCAGCGGAGGATTTGCCCGATTCGTTCTCACCGAAGATTACGTTTACTCCGTCTGAGAGATCGATCTTTCGGTTTCTGAGTCCTCCGAATGATATTATGTTAAGTGATTTCAGTATCATAATATTCTCCGTAACGCCAAAGGCGGTTCAAATATACATAATGAAATTGATGTGCCGCTTGCGACAAAAATGGGTTGCGTCCCATTTTTAATCAATTTGAAGCGTGAATCGGTAAACTGCGTTATTGCTATCACGCTATTCTCCGATCACACAATATTTTCGCCGGACAGTGCGGACAGCGCATACCTGAGAGCGCGAAGTCCAACCTCTCGCTCGCGTTCATCCGACGAGAGAAGGGTGCCTTTGAGCTGACGGTAAACTTCACCGCGGATCGACAGATCATTTTCAAGTGATGCAAAATTTACATCGGGAGATGTGGCATCTGCAACCTTCAACAGAAACAGACCGCAGGAGTCTTCTTCGAGAGAGTCGGTGTCGATCATAAGAGACTGAGGGATATATCCGGTGAGTCGGAGTGAGAGGCAGGTGTCCTCGCCGTACTTTTTCGTGAAGATGAAATCACTTATCGCACGTTTGATATCAGCTTGAGTTTCGCAGCCGTCGACGCGAAGCTCGTCTTTTTCATAGCGGCGCTTTGAGAAACGAACACGCTTAAGCGAGACACTTGAGATACCGTTTTTCTTTTCAATTTCGACCATACACGCACCTTTCGGTCCGAGCTCGTCAAAGCTTCTTCCTTCGAGACAACCGCAATACGACCATCTCTCACCTTCGCCGGATGTATGAGGGTTGTGAAGGTGTCCGAGCGCGGTATAGTCGGCGCCGAATCTCAAAACAGATTCCTCGTCAAGAGGGCAGTTTGCTTTATCTTTTCCTGTAATGTCTCCGTGAGCGAGGAGAATGTTGATCCGATCACTCATAGCCGCAGATATAGGCTCTGCTGCTCTGAGCGGATTCTCCGTCATATCGGATGATGTGAATGCGTATCCCCATACGGTAACGGGAATGTTCTCGAGAGCGAATGATGAGACATTCTCAGAGGTGAAAACAAATACGTTGTCGGGGAAGATTTTCTTCTGCCATACGCTTTTCTGAGCTGCGGGATCGTGGTTTCCGGGAGCGATAAATACAGGCTTTCCGAATAGCTCGAATTCGCGGCGTATCATTGCGATAGTCTCGCGGGTAACAAATTCTCCATCGAACATATCGCCTGCAATAAGGATCAGGTCCGCGTTGTTCATCCGAGCGTACGTCATCATTGATGTGAATGCGGCGCGAAGCTCATTTCGTCTCACCTCGGCCTGACGCGGAGAAAGAGAGGAGAAGCTGCTGTCGAGGTGAACATCTCCTGTGTGCAGAATTTTTATCATAATGAGATAATACTCCAATTTTGTCGTTTTGTTTATTATAACATAAATAATTACTGCACGCAATGAATAAGAAGTAAATAATTTGTTCGGTAAATAATTGAAGTAAAAAATTCAAACCGACGGAAAACATTCTTTTGTAAGCAAAAAGATACATTTCGTTTATTTCCTGCATATTGAAATATGAAAGAATAAATGATATAATATATAATCTAAACTAAATTATGTGAAATTGAGAGGGGGATGCTCCTTTGAAAAAAATTACAGCTTTGTTGTGCGCGGTTATGCTTACGCTTGTGTCCTGCATTTCTTTCAGAGATGTGAATGAGACTCAGCCGCCGATATACAATGACTTGGACAAAGAGACAAATGATGATCCGGTTGATCCCGCGGGCTCTGATGACGAGCCGGACACACCGCCTGATGAATCGGGGGATGAGTCTGACAGCGAATCGGAATCTGACAGCGAGACTGAGACAGAACCCGAGCCGCCTGTGCCGTATGCGGATACCGATATTTCCTTTATGGCGGTGGGCGACAACCTTATCCATGCGAACATTTGGATGGGTGCTCAGGCTCACGGAACAGCAGAACGGAAGTACGATTTCCGACCGATGTACGAGGAGCTTGTTCCATTTATCGAAGCGGCTGATGTTGCCTTTATAAATCAGGAAACGGTTATGGCGGGTGACTCCAAGTACGGTATTACTGCATATCCTTCATTCAACTCTCCTCAGCAGCTTGGGCTTGATATCGCAGAGCTTGGATTCGACGTTGTAAATGTAGCTACTAATCATATCATCGACAAAGGCGAGAGCGGATACAAGGATTTTCTTGATTTTATGCATACTCTTCCGTTTACAACGATCGGCGGGTATTACAATAAGGCTGACCATGACAACATTCGTGTAACAGAAGTTGAGGGCGTGAAGATCGCTTGGCTTTCGTTTGTAGAACACACAAACGTTAATTCGTTGCCAAGCGGATCAGAAATGTTTATTCCGTATTCGGGTGAGGGTATCTCCCAGTGGGATGCACACGTTGTTGACAGAGAATTTATCATATCCTCCGTTGAAGCTGCAAATCAAGTCGGCGATATCGTAATAGCATCTCTTCATGCAGGATCGGAGTACGAACATTTCCCAAACAAAGCCCAAAAAGAGATTACTCAGATCATGGCAGACTATGGTGTTGACGTTATAATCGGCCATCATTCGCATTGTCTGCAGCCTATCGAATGGATCGATGGTGTGAACGGTAACAAAACGCTGTGTATCTACTCGCTCGGAAACATCGTGAGCGGACAGAATGCTCCCCTCAAGCTCGTCGGTGGAATCTTCACATTCAGAATCGTCGGTGACGGAGAGGGCGGACTTGAGGTTGTCGATCCTCATCTTGACCCCACAATTATGTATTACGATGCAAATTGGCTGAACGACAAGGTATATCTTCTTGAAAATTATACCGACGAGATCGCGGCAACTCACGGAATGCTGTTTCACGAAGGAGTGTCACTGACTCCTGCGGAAGCCGCGGCGATAGTTAAGGGCTGCATTGATGCTGAGTACTTGCCCGAATTTTTGCAGTAAAAAGGTGGAAATATGGCTAAATACAGAAAAAATAAAATTGACGGCGCGTTCACTGAAGAATGTGCACGTATTATCAGAGAGGTCAAGGATCCGAGAGTTGCGGGAGTTATGATAACCGTTATGAATTCCGATGTATCGGCTGACCTCAAATTTGCAAAGGTCTACTACTCCGTTCTCGGAGAATGTGATGAAAAGGAGCTGTCTCGCGGATTGAAATCTGCAGTTCCGTTTATACGTTCACAGCTTGCACAGAGACTTAATCTCAGAATTACTCCTAAGATCACATTTGTTCGTGACGAGGGCGTGAAGCACGGTGCTGAGATTTCGGCACTTCTTAAGAGTATTGAGGCTGACCTCGTTGACGATGACGAGGACGCGGAGGAAGACGATGAATAACGGTGCTGATATCTCAGTGAACGAGATCTCTTATCCTATCATCACTATGGACGAGATCGCGGATGAGATCGCGGAGTGCAAAAGTGCACTGATCCTCACCCACGTCAATCCCGACGGAGACTGTATCGGTTCTGCGTTTGCACTCGCGGGGATCATTGAGGCGTGCGGAGGGACGGTTAAGGTTGTGTGCCCGAGTCCTCTTCCGAAAAGACTTATGTTCCTCTGCGGAGAAGTGACAGATCTTGTGCTCCCAGAGAACGAACCGGTCGAATCTTATGACAGAATTATCTCCGTTGACGTTGCATCTCCGATGCAGCTGGGGGATTTTTCATCACTTATCCCGAACATTTCTTTTATGATCGACCATCACGGTATGGGCGAGGCTTTTGCGAAAAATTATATTGATCCATCAGCATCCGCGGCTGGTGAGATCATTTTCAGTCTTTATGAAATTCTTCGCTCGCGCGGAGTTGTCGGATCTGTTCCCGAGGTTGCAAGACGTATTTACGCCGCGATCGTGTCAGATACGGGAAGCTTCAAATTCTCGAATACGACTCCCGAGACACATCTTATCGCCTCTCGTCTTGTTGAGGAGATAAACGGTGCTGACGACGGAGGAATGGACACAGCGGATGTCTGCCGTTCTTTGTTCGGTCAGAGAACGCTGAAGGAGCTCACCGCGCAGATGCTCGCTATCCAGAATCTTCGTTTTTACGAGGACGGACGGCTTGGCGCTGTGATCTTTACTCAGGATATGCTCGCTGAAGCAGGTCTTACAGAGGAAGAGATCGGAAACGTTGTTGACACTCCGAGAGGAGTCGAGGGCGTTCTTGTCGGAATCTCTCTCAGACAGCTTTCGTCAGA
>SVUC01000105.1 GCA_015063455.1 Oscillospiraceae bacterium | reverse complement strand
CAAGGGAATTTTCCGCATCTTCATTTTTCGGCTCAACATAGACGGTGCTCTGGTTATAGCGAACATTGTAGCTGCCGATCATTGCCGCACGGCGTCTTACTTCTCTGAGAAGCTGAGCTTCAAAAGTTTTTTTGTTTGTACCCTTTAAGATGATCTCACCGTATTTGCAGAGGAGCGCTTCTTTCATTCTGTATGACATAATTATTCTTCCGTTTCAATTAAAATAGTATTATCTTAGTATACCATATTTCGACGAAAGATAAAATAGTAAATTTCAACAAAACACAAGACGGGTGATTGTTATGTATATCAAAATTCATACCGCTGATGACAGAAACGATTTTATCAGCTTCACAGAGTTTTCATCGGGAGCGATCTCGGGGTGCCACTGTACAGCACGGAAGAATCGCATATCCTCGTTCGATATCATCTCAATTATTCCGTCAGAGGATACTGCCGATATTTTCATATCCCGTCCGGGACTCCGCACCGCTTGATGATGGAAGCTGTTTGTTATCATTTCATCACAGCCGAAAATCTCCCGCGCTGATCCGAACAGCTTCACGCTGTGCTTTGGCGACGAGCTTTTTTCTGCTGGGTGATTTTGAGAGCATTCTGCCTCAATATCCTGCCATAGTGTCCCGCCCATTGAGGCTGCCATGATCTGTATTCCACGGCAGATACCAAGGACAGCTTTGTCTGCTTCTTTTATCTCTTCAAGAAGGGACATCTCAAATTCATCGCGTACTGTATCAATGTCTGCGGATACCCCCAAATCGTCGGAAGTGTAATATTGGGGAAAAATGTCACCCCCTCCGGTGAAGATAAAACCGTCGAACACGCGAACATATTCGCGCAGCAGATCTCGCGTGATGATTTCTCTTGAGTGCGGTAGTATAACGGGAAGCACATCAATCTTCAATTCCCTCCCACCGAGAAGAATGTAATTCACGTACCGTGATTTCAAAAAGTATCTCGCGTCCTCGTGAGAGCAGGTCAGTGCAATTTTTATCATAAAGCCTCCGGATGTAAATGTGGATTCGAT
The DNA here is from genome assembly GCA_015063455.1 of Oscillospiraceae bacterium. Lineage (GTDB taxonomy): Bacteria > Bacillota > Clostridia > Oscillospirales > CAG-272 > UMGS1696. The sequence goes on along the minus strand of SVUC01000105.1, from coordinate 6,745 downwards.
ATATTTTACGAGGGATAACATAAACATATCCTCAAAAATAGATTGTCAAAATAATTTCCGCAGCATATTATGAAAACGATGACGTAAAGGAGGCATAGTATGGAAAATATTACGGGGAACAATACATCAGAGGGATACCTCAAGGTAAGGGTGACAACTACCGGGAACACTCTCCCTCTCGAAGGGGCAAATGTTACGATAGCGGAGTACACAGAAAACGGAACGAATCACAGGATCCTTTATTCTCTTCGAACCGATCGGGGAGGACTTACCGAAAGAGTAGCTTTGCCTGCACCTGCGATGGCAGACAGTATGAGACCGGGATCTGCTCAGCCGTATTCATTGTACAATATTGCAGTAACATATGACGGATATTATCCTGTTGAGGGTGTGGGGGTGCCGATTTTTGCTGGGATAACTGCTGTTCAGCCGATCAATCTTCTTCCTCTTTCAGAAGAGGAATCAATAGCTGGGGCACAGGGAGATCGTGTGATGATCTACGAGACTCCTCGTCAGCAGAATCTTACTCCAGGTGGTGTTGGATATGAGAACGTCGGAAACCAAAACGGTACGATAAACGGTGGAGTAAGAGGGGAGAATTGATGAATGAATGGTGCTATCCTGCCGATCATACCTGAAAATATTACAGTTCATCTTGGACGTCCGAATGAAGCAGCCCGAAATGTAACTGTATCTTTTGCGGATTACATAAAGAATGTCGCGTCAAGTGAGATATATCCGACTTGGCCTGAGAGTGCAATACGTGCTAATATCCTCGCTCAGATCAGCTTTGCGCTGAACAGAATATATACCGAATATTACGCGAGCCGCGGATATGATTTTGACATTACAAACTCAACCACAATAGACCAGTCCTTTGTTTACGGCAGAGATATATTTGAAAATATTTCTCAGATAGTTGATGAGATATTCAATGATTACATCAGACGCCGCGGGTCTGTTGAACCGTTGTTTGCCCTGTACTGTGACGGAATTGAGGTGCAATGCGGAGGGCTCTCACAATGGGGAAGTGTTCGTCTTGCAGAGAGTGGGCTCACGCCTTATGAAATACTGCAGTATTATTATAATGACGATATTGACATTGTGAATGATGCACCTGTTGAGGGACTCACAGAATCGTATCCGGGTACGTCGCTCAGACTTGGGACGGTAAGCGACGACGTGAATCTGATACAGACGAGGCTCAACAGAATATCCAAGAATTATCCCGGAATCCCCAAGATCACCGATCAGCCAGGAGTATTTGCGGCAGGAACGGAAGATGCTGTCAGAGCATTTCAAAGACAGTTTGACCTCACCCCCGACGGAGTAGTGGGGCGGGCGACATGGTATGCGATTGCAAGGATCTACGGCGCGGTAAAAAATCTGACAGATATAAACTCTGAGGGAGTTCCTTTGAGTGACGTAACCCTTTTGTTCAATTCACGCCTTGAAGAAGGAGACACGGGTATTGCAGTAAACGAGCTGCAGTATTTCCTCGCATTTATTGCCGCGTTTAACAATACTGTGAGACCTGTCAATATTGATGGAATATTCGGTCCGACTACCCGCGGGGCAGTAGAGGATTTTCAATATGACTACGGTCTGACAGTTGACGGGATCGTTGGTGAGGCGACGTGGCGGGCGATCTACGGTACTTACCGAAATCTTCTTGATTCTCTCCCCGACAATTACTTTACATCATTTACAGAACCGTATCCCGGTGAGCCCTTGAGGATCGGGTCACGTGGGGCATCGGTATCGTATTTACAGAATTATCTCAACAGAATATCCGACGTGTACACTTCAATTCCGAAACTCAGTGTCGACGGTGTTTACGGGTCAGCTACGGCAAATGCGGTGAGAGAATTTCAGCGGATATTCGGACTTGAGGAGACGGGGGTGACAGCTGCGATTACTTGGCTTCGCATATCTGATATTTACAGAACTATCGTCGACGGAGAGTACGGAAGCGATACACAGTTCGGCACATCCGTTTCGTGATAAGAGAGGGGGGATATAAGATGTTTGTGAACGTATCGGATGAGGTCGGCAGGGTGGAGATGCTGCAGAGGATGCTGAGGTATATCTCGTTTGCAAAAAATGAGATCGGACTTCGTGCAAACGTCAGCGGGATATACGACTTAGGCACCGAGCTTGCAGTGAGGAACTATCAGGCGAGCCGTGGACTTTCTGTAACGGGGATTGCAGATCTTGAGACGTGGGAGATGATACGGGACGAATATGAAGCAGAGCGTACACTCCGTGAGCCTGTTTATATTAAACCGATTCCCGATTATACGGACTACGAGACACCGCGCGGCGAGAGAAGCGACATTGTCGTGATTCTTCAGGCAATGCTGAATACATTGAAGTACCACTACGATTTTCCCACTGTCACGATCTCGGGGGTATACACGCCGTCTACCGCTGAGGCGATCAGAATATTTCAATCGGCAAACGGACTTGATGCGACGGGGAACGCCGACAGGATGACATGGCGAAGACTCGCGGATGAGTTCAATTCATTTTACGGTGAATAATAACAAAACGGAGAGAGACTGCGGTTTTTCTCCGTTTTTCATCTTTGCACAAAGTATCCGAATATCGAATACGTGATTGGGATATACTATTCAATAAAACAATTTGGGGTGAAAAGATGAATATCGGATTTACCAAAAAAGCTCAGAATGCACTTAATTTGGCACAGAAATTCGCCTCGGAGATGGGGCACACATCTGTCGGGAGTGAGCATATTCTTCTCGGACTTCTCTCGGAAAAGGAAGGAATAGCGGCAAGGGTACTCAGCGACAGAGGTATCGGATACGATAAAACGAGACAAAGTATTGAGATGACTGTAGGGTTAGGACTTCCAACCCCACTTTCCTCGTCAGATATTACACCGCGCACGAAGAAGATCATTGAATCAAGTGGGAATCACGCGGTGAAGCTTGGAAACGGATATATCGGTACAGAGCATATTCTTCTTGCAATCTGTGATGAGAACGAATGTTATGCAGTCCGCCTTATATCTGAGCAAGGCGGTGCTGTATCAGACATAAAGCGCGATGTTATGGCGTATTTCGGCGGTGGTGAGCACAAGGAGACTCACAGCCAAAGCAAAAAAACGGAGAGTGAGCTGAAGGAATGTCAGACACTCTCGCAGTATGGAAGAAATCTTTGCAAGATGGCAAAGGAAGGGAAGATCGACCCGATAATCGGGAGAGTAAAAGAAACTGATGCGGTTATTCAGATCTTGTCGCGCAGAACAAAGAACAATCCCTGTCTGATCGGAGAGCCCGGGGTCGGAAAAACTGCTGTCGTTGAAGGACTTGCGGCGAGAATCGTTGAGGATGAGATACCCGATACGCTCCGCGGAAAAATGATAGTAACGCTCGATATTTCAGCAATGATCGCGGGAGCGAAATACCGAGGAGAATTCGAAGAGAGAATGAAGAATGTGATGGAGGAGGTGAGGAAGAATCCGAGGATAATTCTGTTTATTGATGAAATACACACGCTTATCGGGGCAGGAAGTGCTGAGGGTGCTGTTGATGCGGCAAATATAATAAAGCCTGCTCTCTCCAGAGGAGAAATGCGGGTTATAGGGGCTACAACGATTGATGAGTACAGGCGGCACATTGAAAAGGATTCGGCTCTTGAGAGACGTTTTCAGCCCGTTACGGTAGGTGAGCCGAGTGAAGCGGAAACAATCGAGATCCTTCGGGGGCTTAGGGACAAATACGAAGCACATCACAGGCTGAAAATCTCAGACGAAGCGATTGACGCGGCAGTAAAGCTGTCTGTCAGATATATTGGTGACAGATTTTTGCCCGACAAAGCGATAGATCTGATTGACGAGGCGGCGAGCAGGAAACGGATGATGGCGTACACTTTTCCGCCCGAGATCAAAGAGACTGAGGAGCGACTGCGAACTGTAACCGCTGAGAAAGAAGAGGCGATACTCAGCGAGGATTATGAGAGTGCCGCGAGTCTTCGTGATGAGGAAAAAACTCTCGCGGGAAAGCTACGCGAGAGAAAGGAACGGTTTGGCAGAGGGATGGTATCCGATCAGATCGTACTTGAGGCGGAGGATGTAGCTGAGATCGTGACGGAGAAGACGGGAATACCTGTAAAAAAACTCGCAGAGGAAGAGGGCGAGAGACTTCTTCATCTTGAGGAGATCCTCAGAGATCGGGTTGTCGGTCAGGAGGAGGCTGTAAAGGCAGTTGCACGAGCGATACGAAGGGGGAGAATGGGACTCAAAAATCCGTGCCGCCCGATAGGGTCGTTCATTTTCCTTGGACCTACGGGAGTGGGGAAAACCGAGCTTTCAAAGGTACTTGCCGAGGTTATGTTCGGGGACAAAAATTCGATGATACGTATTGATATGTCGGAGTATATGGAAAAGCACAGCGTGTCAAAGTTGATCGGGTCTCCACCGGGTTACGTAGGGTATGACGACGGAGGGCAGCTTACGGAAAAAATACGCCGTCATCCGTATTCACTTGTCCTGTTTGATGAAATAGAGAAAGCGCATCCTGATGTGTGGAGTCTTCTTCTGCAGATCCTTGAGGACGGTATTCTGACAGATTCACAGGGCAGACGTGTGGATTTCAAGAATACGATCATAATTATGACATCTAATGTTGGTGCGGAGCGTTTGAGCGAAACGAGACCCCTCGGATTTTCTATGTATGGAGAGAACGAGTCTGTAGCTGACGATGACGAAAGAATAAAATCCTCGTCTCAGGAAGCTCTGAGGCAGACATTAAAGCCCGAGTTTTTAAACAGAGTTGACGATTGTATTGTGTTTTTGCGTCTGACGAAGGGAGATGTTGAGAAGATCACATCAATAATGCTTGATGAAGTTAGACGGCGTATAGATGCACTCGGAATGAAAGCTGAATTCTCGCCCGAGGTGATCTCATACATTGCCGAAAAAGGATACGACAGACGTCTTGGCGCACGGCCTATCAGACGGACGATCGTGAGTATGATAGAGGACACATTCTCGGAAGCGATGCTTCGCGGGGATATAAAAAGCGGAGATCGGGTACACGCGGTGCTTGACGGGGATGAGATAAAGTACGAAAAAATCAAATAAAAAAACAGCGTGATACGCCGATCAGAACGAAAACGGGCGTATTGCGCTGTTTGTGTTTGGTTTTATTCAATTTAAGGCTATTTGAGCCAGCTTTTCAATGCTTCAGCGTCACGGCAGAACTGCTCCTCAGTCCCATCGTGAACAAATTCAAGGAGTAATCCGTGATCCCGCGAGTCTGATGCGATGATGTCAATATACTGTCTCCATATTGCTTCCCCGTCTGCGAGAGGGAACTTTAGGTTTCCCGTGGGAGTACCTTTCCAATTGAAAACGTGAATATTTGTCAGGTACGGCAGCACTTGCTTCAGCGAATCAATGTTGTATTCAGCACTCATAAACTGATTAGGCTGCCAATACAGGCGAAGATTCTCGTCAGCGACCTCATCTATCATTCTCATCGCGCTTTCAGTAGTTTCTGTAAGAGTGTTAGGATGATATTCTGTGCTGACCGTTATATTTTTTGAGGCGGCATAACGGCAGGTCTTTCTGAGATTATTGATATATTCTCGGCGCAGCTCTTCGGTGATTGGATCGGGCCTGCATATTCCCGGCCAAACTCTGACAGTTTCAGCTCCGAGAAGGGAAGCAGTATCGACCGCTGAACGCATTTTTTCTTCATCATCGGTGCACGAATAATATGATCCGTATGCGGTTATTGAAAGTCCGTTTTCAGCAGTGAGCTGAACCGCCTCTCCGATCGCATAACTGTCAAGCGGCGGTACGTGAATATCACCGCCCCACTCGAGAAGAGAAAGCCCGGCATTTTTTGCCGCACGAACGATGTTTTTTCTGTCAAAGCTTCTGAATGTAACAGTTACAAGACCGCATTTCAGCATTTTTTATACCCTCAAATTTACGAAGAATTATTTTACAGCATCTCCTATAACATCAGCCATTGTGTAGAAGCCTGCGGATCTTCCTGCTATGTAAAGTGCCGCTCGAATCGCACCGATCGCAAACAGATCGCGGCTTTCAGCTCTGTGGGAAAGTGTGATAACTTCGTTGTTTCCCGCAAATATTACGGAATGGTCTCCTACAATAGTTCCGCCGCGAATAGCAGAGATACCGATTTCTTTTACCTCGCGTTTTTTGCGTACAGACTGACGTTCATAAACATATTCGGTGTCAAGTCCGGCTTCATCACGGGCATCTCGTGCGGCGTCAGCGAGCATAAGCGCAGTACCGCTTGGTGCGTCGAGCTTGTTGTGATGGTGCGCTTCTATGATTTCTATATCAAAATCCTCGCCGAGTATTGCGGCTGCTTTTTTTACAAGCTCTGAGAGAAGATTGATTCCGAGTGACATATTACGGGACTTGAGGACGGGAATTACTTCAGATGCTTCCTTTATCAGAATTTCTTCATCATCTGTGTGTCCTGTTGTGCAGATGACAGCAGGAGTACCTGTTCTCCTCGCATATTCGAGCACAGAGCTGACCGTTGTGTGATATGAACAGTCGATGATAACGTCGCCTTTTTCTGTAAGCTCATCGAACGACTTGACGATCGGGTACGGTGCTTCTTTTGTAACAAGATCAACACCGCCGACGATCTCGCAATCGTCACGATTTGCGGCGATATCGGCAATTACAGAACAAAGTCTTCCGCAAGCACCGGAGAGTATGATTTTTGTTTTATCC
>SVUC01000104.1 GCA_015063455.1 Oscillospiraceae bacterium | reverse complement strand
CTCAACTTCATCCGCGGGCGAAGAGGAAGTTGAGCTCTCTTATCAGCTCGTCTGAGGTGATGTTTCCCACATCACAGTTTCCTTCAAACAGCTTGACGGAGCATCGCGCGATGCCGTTGTGTCTTGCATAGTCTGATGAACACTTGACAGCGGTAGATGTGGGAGAGGACAACTCGTCCCCTGCCGAGATCACACCGAAGGGGATGTTTTGTCCGGGAATATCGAAATATTTCATCGCATCGGTGTCAGACGGGCTCGCGGGATGCCCCATAAGTGCGATTCCGTGACCTCTGCACCAATCTGAGAGAGGTTTGTAGAAAGTTTTGCCGACAGACGCTCTGATCGCACATCGGTAGATGTATTCTGCCTCGCGTCTCTGCTTGGGAGTTTTTGTCGGGAACAGGAGAGAGACAATAGTTTCGATCTCACCGCCTGCTTCAAAAAAGTCACCGAGTGTACCGTAAGACCAGCTTATCTTCCCCTCAGCCTTTGAGGAGAATCCGAAATCCGACCTCTGGGGCGTGAAGAAACCAACGATCGTTGTGGAGAAAAATTCGCTGAGCTTCGCGTGGTGCTTTTCGTGGACAGCTTCGATGAACTCCTCAGTTGACATTGGATTCAGAATGTCAGCGTTTCCGCTGCCAGAGTAGCCGAGCACGAGATTGTATCCGACAAATCCGTCCGCTTCTTTTCCGTCAAGAGATGTGTCCTCGACTTTTCCGTCCTCATTGAGCTTGATCCAGACTCGGTAGAGAATGTCCTCGCCCTCGGGCACGTCTTCCGCGAGCGGCAAGGGGTAAAGGATCCTCTCGGCGAGCTTTGCGTTAGCTCGAACGGCGATGTCACCGCCATCGGCGCAGATCGCCATTATCATATGCCGCTTTGCACAAGCCTCAGCCGCCACCCTGACGAGATCAAAATATTCGTCGGAGAGATATTCGGGAGAGTCAGCCTCGTATTTCAGGATAAATCCGTCGACACCTTTTCTGTGCATCTCGTTTATCTGGCGGGTGACTTCGTCAGCTTCAGGCGTGCCGTCCCACACCCAGATCGGCATGGGAGTGTAGGTTGAGGTGGGAGTTTTCCATATATTTTTGAAAATATCGTACATTATCTGAAATTCCTTTTGTTTTTAATCCCAATTTGACAATGTGTTTCTGAATGACTGAGGGAAAGTGCGTAAGCGTTGGGAACGGCAGAGCTACTGGGTTACGCAGGCTCCTTCCACCACTTCGTGGTCTCCCTCCCTCCCGGAGGGAGGCTTGTGTAAGTCGGCCATTGCGGCAGGAAAACAAAACGTTATTGGGAGTTTTTTATATACAGATATATTATACAACTCTGCGGGTGTATTTTCAAGTGCAGGGGAATATTTTTGCCCAGATGCGTGCAGTTGTGTGCAAAATTTACATTTCCGTATAGAAAGCACAGGTGGGATGTGATATCATTATGAGGTACAATAATGTAAGAAATGCTTTTATAGGAGATCTTTATGGCAGAAAAAAGACGTTTTCCGCTGATCATGGCGGTTATAATTCTTCTGATCACATCTCTCGTCTCAAGAATGGTCGCGGGGCTGTACTCGCTGACGGCAACCGACATCAGCTACGACGATTGGGTACCCTCGCTTCTCGGATATGTGTCGGAATTTCTCACGTCCCTTCGCATAGCGGTGTCTTACTGCACTATCGGATATATGACGTACAACTTGCGCGGCAGATCTGCTGTGATCGCGGTGACAGCGCTGACATTCTTCGATCACCTGCTCCGCTTCATGATCGACATTTTCACCAGAGCGATCGTCGGAAGTGAGCTTTTTGCGGCGATCTGGCTCTCACTACAGTTCGTCTATGAGTTCGTGTTTATTATCCTTGCGTACATAATCGCACGAATGATGCACGACAAATTCTCCATCCACGAAGAAAAACGCCTTCGCGCAAAATATTCTCCTGCGAAAGCAGTCAGAGGCGCGACCCTTCTCTACCTCGCGTCGCAGGTGTTCTCCGAGATCCTCTACCTCATAGATTTTCTCACGACTTACGATGACATCACAAACACAGAGATCGCCTCGATCATAAAATCCTTCCTTATGATCTTCATTATCTACGGCGCGGCGGCAATTTTGTTCGCAGAGCTGTTTGGAAAGATCTTCAAAGCCAAGTCTCAGGCTAACTTGATCGAAAATACTTGAAATTTCACGCAATATATGATATTATAATATGGTATGCTAAAATAATTATAATAATTATAATGATAAAGGATAGAACGAAATGAAAAAATCTATTGCTGCGGCACTTCTTCTCGGCGGAATTCTTTTTACTTCCTGCGCTCAGGGCGGAGACGATGTGCTCGAAAATAAATACAATTACGATCTCTCCGAATACATCGAGCTTGCGGAATACAAAAATCTTCCCGCAAACAGCTTCGAGTACAGCGTTACCGATGAGGAGATCGCAAGAGAGCGCGATATGATGCTCATATATTACTCGAAGGAGATCGACGTAAAGGATCGCGGTGCTGAGTCGGGCGATATTCTCTACATAGATTACACCGCATCAGTTGACGGCGTACATTTTGAAGAAGGCTCGGGAACAGATGTAAAATGCACTCTCGGATATGAAAAATTCCTTTTTGAAGATAGCCTTTACGGTCAGAAAGCCGGCGCGGTTCTTTCAGCCGACTGCACATATCCCGAGGACTATGAAGCGCATCCCGAATATGCAGGAAAAGACGTTCATTTTGATATAAAGATCGACTCCGTGAAGAGAAGCGAGAAGCCGAACTACACTGACGATTTCGCCAGAGCGTATCTCGGAAGTGAATCTATCGCTGATTATGAAGCTAAGCTCCGCGAAAGACTTGAGAAGTCATACGAAAAAAATCAGCTCCAGTATCTTGTAAATCAGACATGGAGCAAGGTTTACGAAAATACCGTTGTAAAAGAATATCCCGAGGAATGTGAGGATCTTTACAATGATATGATCTCGTCGAATGAATCGTATGCGGCGGCACTTGGTGTAAGCTTAGACTTGTATCTCGCAGGAAATTATGCGATGAGTGTTGAAGAATTCAAGGAATACGCGCGCAAGGAAGCAGAAGATAGAGTCAAGACCGAGATGATCTGCTACGCAATCGCAAGAGCAGAGAACATCGAGGTGTCCGATGAAGAATACACAAAGCGTGCGACAGATCTTGCGCTCAATGAGTACGGATGCGAAGATCTCGCGGAATTTGAAGCGAAATACAACAAGGCAACGATCTATCAGGCAATTCTGATGGATATGGTTGCGGAAAAGATCGTCGAGCTTGCCGACATCACAATCACCGACAGCGCGATCAATTTTAACTGAGATAAATAAAATGCAGGGGTTATCCCTGCATTTTTTATGTATTGGAGTGCTGGCTTATTCTTCGAAATAAGGCTTGACGAATTCTTCAAGCGCAGTTGAAACCTTTCCGTACTGTGAACGCTGTCTTGATGCGTAAAGACCGTCAAGTACAGATTGCCACCAAGTTGAACCGAACTGACCTACCCAACCGGACAGGTCGTACACTCTGTTATCGACAATATATCTCAGAACCTCAGCAGACTGCTCGTCACGCGCACCTTTAGCCACAACGGAATATCTGATGTAATCTTCAAGAATATATTCGTGACCGTACGCAGCGAGTGAGGTGAGAATTACAGAAACATTCTTTTCCGCTTCCTCACCCGATACTAATGACGGAACACCGTAAGCACCCGGATTTCTCATGTGTATCTTTGGATCGGTGTTCTCGTTAAGCGTTGGCCACATGATCACGCTGTAATCGTCATCTTTATCTCTTAATTGACGGAAGGTTGCGAGGTTATAACTGATGAAAAGAAGCTTGTTTGCCTTAAATGCAGCGCGAATTGTGTTACCGGAAATTCCGCCGTCGTTTGTGTTAAAGCTTGCTGTCCAGATCTTATTTGTCATTTTTCCTGTGGCCATCTGAAGCTCACCTGAGATATCAAAATCCAGACGCTTTTCATCTTCGTCATACCAAATTATTTCAAGTCCGCTTCCAAGAAGAGGGGAAACGTATCTGAATGTCTCTCCTGCAAGACCGAGAACGTCGTTGCCGAGTATGTATTTTCCATCATTATTTACATCTGTAGAGGCTGATTCTGTCATCAGGTACATATTGTCAAGAGTCCATTTGCCCTCTTTCCAGAGATCGTACGGAGTCTCGTTTATGTTTTTGTTTGTCAGAATCTTACCGTTATAGAAAAGCACGCACGAGGCTTCGTATCTTTCGAATGAAATATCTGAGTGCAGGAAGAACAGCTTGTTGTTTATCGTGAACTTTTCCTGTGAATCGCTGTCAAAGTAGGGCTGCGAAAGATCCATCGGGAGATCGTAGAAGTTTCTTAAGTACCCGCCCGGAACAAGTGTCGGTGAAAATTCGAGCGAGACGTGTGCCGCCTGTATGTCATTCGTACCGGCGGTTACCGATTGGATGATCGCGTCGTTTGTGTCGCTCATTTCGATAACGGTGATCTTGGCATTGTACTTTGTCGCAACGTCTCCGAGACGGTTGTGCATTTTGTCGAGATAATCGTCACCAACAATGTCGTCTACGTACATAATTCCGCTTGCTTCGTGAGCGTAGTCCGCACCTGCGTATCCGCCGTAGATGTTCATCTTGAATCCATCCATGTCGTATACTTCCATTGTGTTGTAGAGATTAGGCTCTTCTACATATGTATCGGATTCGCTTTCGCTTTCTTCCGGCTTTGTGTCGGATTCATTTGTTTTATCTGAGCAAGAGGTGAATGTTGGACTTAATATAAGAAGTGTTAAAATCAAAGAAACTAATTTTTTCATTTTTTACCCCGTAAAATAATGTGATTGTTTCGCTACTATCTTCATTATAAAGAAAAAAAGATTTGTTGTCAATACGTTTTTTGTGAAAAACCCTTGTCGCCATAATGTTGACAAGGGTTTTTGTGCAAAAAAAACAGCCACAGCGGGATGAAATTCCCTCCGCGGCTGTTAAATTGTTTTTCAAAAATCATTCAGTTCTGATGATCACGCCGTTTTCGAAGTGACCTGTGTATGTGCGTCCGCCGGGCCATGTGTAAGTGCCCTGACCGCTCATAACGTTGTTCTGGAACTCGCCTTCATATTTTTCGCCGTTCGCCCAGGTGTACACGCCGTATCCTGTGCGGACATCGTTGACAAATTCGCCCTCGTAAACGTCGCCGTTTGACCAGGTGTAAACGCCGGAGCCGTTCTTCATATCGTTTGAATACTCACCGATATAAGAATCTCCCGACGCGAAGCGATACTCGCCCTGACCGTCCTTTTTGTCATTCGAGAAGTTTCCTGTGAATACAGAGCCGTCAGCGAACGTGTAAGTGCCCTGACCGTCCTTCGCGCCGTTCGTGAATGAGCCGACATAAACATCTCCGCCGACGTATGTGTATGTACCCTCGCCGTCGATGATATCTTTTTTGAATGTACCCTCGTAAACGTCGCCGTTTGCGTATCTCATTATACCTTCACCTTCTTTGAGAAGGTTCTCAAGTCCGCCCTCGTAAACGTCACCGTTTGAGTAGGAGATCTCCTCTCTGTCGAGGTTTACCTCAGCCGAGATTCCGTCGGAGTAAATGATGCGTCCCTTGTACGGATTTCCTTCGTCGTCAACTTGTCCGAGAAACTTGACGTGAAGATCTTCTGTAACCTGAACCTTGATGTATCTGACACCCGAGGCGTAGATCACTGCGAAAATAAGCCCGACGCAGATCGCCGCCAAAATGATTATCGTTACAATGACCGATACGAACGATTTGCGCTTCCGTCTCGTGCGTCTTGGACTGATCGGATCCTTCTGCGGGGGACGTGCTCCCTGAGGATTTTGTCTGTATCTGTTATTTTGGGGTTGTCCTTGCATATTATTCTCCATTCCGCCGACTGCTCGGCTTTACAAATAGATTTTTTATTGCAGAAACTTTGATAAAGCTTTGTTTACATATTTTTTGTGCTTGTGATGAAATTATCGAGCATTTGAAGAAGCTCGGGAATTACAAATGTGAGGAAGGCTGCTGCGGCAATTATGAGAACGAGGCCGATCACGAATGTGTGTATCGGACGCTTCTCGACGGGGTAACGAAGCTCAGCGGTTATGCGATTTTCTTCGGGAAGATAGAATTTCGCATTTTTGAGAGGAATTTTTTCGGGGACTGAGTCTTTCAGGAATTTCTCATAGTAGAATTTCTTAAGTCCGCTGACCTTTTTCACTTTTATCTCATCGCGGTTTGCACATACAACTGCGCGGCGTAGCGGCGAGCCTGTTCCAAGCATAAGAAATTTCACGAGTCCCTTATACTTAGGGGAGAGCTCGTCAATCGTTTTTGCGGATGACGGGTCAGATGTGCCCGAATTAACAAGTGAGCTGATGAATGAGCCTGCTCCTGCGCGGCAGATCAGAGAAATTACAAGTCCAATCAGAATTCCCGCGCAAATTCCCCAGATGATTACGTTCAAAGAGCCGCTCTCGAGGTCGATATTCAGATTGTCGAATACATAAGTCTTGTCGCCCATTGTGGTTTACCTCCTTTGTGGGTTTTTGATCTTTGTATATGATTTAATCAGAAATTATCGAGTATTCCGTCGCCTGCGAGCTTTTTCAGAAGCTCCTCGAGGTCTTCGTTGTCCTTATATTCTATCTGGAAGGTTTTTGAATTCTTCGTTGATGTGATCTTGCACCGTCTGCCTGTGAAGTTTGTGAATCTTGTCTCAAGCTCTGCGAAGTAGTCGACCTTTACTTCGTCCGCTTCGGCTTCGTCGCGTTCCGCTTGTGCCATTTCTTCAGCGAGCTTTTTGTTTGCGAGCTTTACAGCGGCTTCCACGTCGCGCACCGAAAGATTTCGCATCACGCATCTCTCTGCGAGAGGAACTATTTGACTTTTGTCGTGCAAACCGAGAAGCGCACGTCCGTGACCTGCCGCGATCGTACCGTCGATGAGCATTTTGATAACCTCAGCGGGAAGATCGAGGAGGCGGAGAGAATTTGCGATTGCGCTGCGCGATTTGCCAACCTGAATCGAAACTTCCTCCTGGCTGAGCTCGTATTCATCCATAAGAGCGCGATAAGCGGCCGCTTCTTCATAAGGGTTGAGATCTTCTCTCTGAAGATTCTCGATCAGCGCGTATTTTGCGGCGGCGAGATCGTCAGCCTCCGTTACGATTACGGGGATCTCATTCAGCCCTGCGAGCTTAGACGCGCGGAAGCGTCTCTCGCCTGCGATGATCTCGTATCTGTCGCCGATCTTGCGAACGAGAATCGGCTGAAGAAGTCCGTTTGCGGAAATTGAATCCGCGAGTCCTGCGAGAGCAGCCGCATCGAAGGATTTGCGCGGCTGATCGGGATTTGTGTCAATATGAGAGATCGGCACTGTCAGCTTGTCCTGAGAGGATGAATTATCCTCGGGAACAGAATTATCAAGAAAAATTGCGTCGAGCCCTCTGCCAAGTCCTTGTTTTTTTGCCATATCTGTTTTCCTTGTCCGTTATTTATGTTTATATCTTTGCTTTGAGTCCGATTCGTCCGATGATCTCAGCGGTCACGTCCTTGTAAGCGTCAGAGGCTTTGGAGTATTTGTCGTAGTGATCTATCGGTGTGCCGAAGCTCGGAGCCTCAGACAGCTTTACTGAGCGCGGGATCATTGTGCCGAACAGCTTGTCCGAATAATATTTTTTGATCTCCGCGAGAACCTGAGTTGACAGATTAAGCCGTCCGTTGAACATCGTGATGAGGATTCCGAGAACTGAAAGGGAAGGGTTGTATAATTCCTTCACTTTTTTTATCGTTATCATAAGCTGTGTAAGTCCTTCGAGTGCGTAATATTCACATTGCATCGGGATGATAACTCCATCAGATGCGGTCA
>SVUC01000103.1 GCA_015063455.1 Oscillospiraceae bacterium | reverse complement strand
GAAATGCTGCCACCCCGCATCGCGGACAGAGCATACGGGGTGGCAGCATTTCCGATTCCGAGAATGTTTGCGCCGATCGACGATATGATCTCTCGCTTACCGACTCCGTTCTTCCACGCGGAAGGGAATATCCTTCCGAGAAGAGGTGTCAGGATTTTGCAGAAATAATCGAGTATTCCCGAGTCTGCGAAGACCTGCATTATTCCACACCAGAATACTGCCATTCCGCACATTTCGATCGAAAGAGACACGCTTTTTGACGCGCCGTCGATTATTGCGGTTGTGAGTAACGAGAAGTTTCCCGAAAAGAGCGAATAAATCACTGAGATAAGAGTGATTACGACAAAACATTTTGAGATCATACGTCATACCTCCCGATATTTCGACCTCTTTGTGTCAATCTTGCACTTTTGCGAAGATGATTTATTAAAATTAACAAAAATTGTCAAAAACCCCTTGACAAGATCATTATTGTATGTTACAATAAATTAACTTAATCGAACTGATTAAGAATATCGAAAATAATGTATTTTTATAAAGGAGACACGTTTATGAAATCACTTGGTACAGTAAGAAAAATTGATGAGCTTGGAAGAATAGTCCTTCCTATCGAAACAAGAAAGAGATTAGGACTCGAACCTAAGGATCCTGTGGAGATTTTCGTTGAGAAAGACAGGGTAATTCTCAAAAAATACGAACCTACCTGTATTTTTTGTGGCGGAAGCGATGATATAGTTATCTATAAGGAAAAACGAATCTGCAAATCTTGCATGGAAGAACTCTCAAAAATATAAGCTGTCTGCCATAATTATATTTGAAATAACTGTAAATATTCCTGCACTCACAAGCGGTGCGGGAATATTTGTTTTTTAGAAAAATAATTATAAAAAATTAATATTTTGATACGGTTTCTATGTTTTTCGACAATATGCGATAAAAACAAACAATGGAATTGCGAAAACCAATTATTACCTGTTGTGGCGTCGAAATAAAACAAAAAAACCGTTCCTGTGACAGAAAAATCTGACACGGAACGGTTTAATTGATTACCGATTATCTTTTCTTTGTGTTGATTTCGTCAAGTGCCAATGCAATGAAGTCTTCGGTGGGCATAGCACCCTTGTCTTCACCCGTACGTGTACGAACGGAAACTGTGCCACCCATCATATCGCGCTCACCGACAACGAGCATATAAGGGATCTTCTGAAGCTGTGCTTCGCGGATCTTATAGCGCATTGTATCGTTTCTTGCATCGCAATGAGCCTTGATGCCGGCGTAAGTCAGCTGGTCAGCAACCTTCTGTGCGTAGTCTGTGAACTCGGGAGATACGGGGATAACCTCAACCTGCAGAGGAGCGAGCCACATCGGGAATGCACCTGCGTATTTTTCGATGAGGAGTGCGAGAGTTCTTTCGTAGCATCCCATAGAAGTACGATGGATGATGTAAGGAAGCTTCTGAGAGTTGTCGGAGTCTGTGTAGTACATACCGAATTTAGCAGCGAGAAGCATATCGATCTGGATAGTAACGATCGTATCTTCCTTACCGAATACGTTCTTGCACTGGATATCGAGCTTCGGACCGTAGAATGCTGCTTCGTCAATACCGATCTTGTAGTCGATGCCGAGATTATCAAGAATGTTCTTCATGATTCCCTGAGCCTCATCCCACTGTTCGGGAGTACCTTCATACTTAGCTGTGTTATTGGGATCCCACTGTGAGAAGCGGAATGTGCAGTCTTCAAGAAGTCCGAGAGTATCGAGGCAGTACTTTGCAAGCTCGAGACAGCCCTTGAATTCTTCTTCAAGCTGATCGGGACGGAGTACGAGGTGACCTTCGGAGATCGTGAACTGACGTACTCTGATGAGACCGTGCATTTCACCGCTGTCTTCGTTGCGGAAGAGAGTAGATGTTTCACCGTAACGGAGAGGAAGCTCACGGTAGGAACGCTTCTTTGAGAGATATGCCTGATACTGGAAGGGACATGTCATCGGACGGAGAGCGAAGCATTCTTTTGTTTCATCATAAGGATCACCGAGGATGAACATACCGTCGAGGTAGTGATCCCAGTGACCTGAGATCTTGTAAAGGTCTCTCTTTGCCATAAGAGGAGTCTTTGTACGGAGATAGCCGCGGCGTTCTTCTTCGTCTTCGATCCATCTCTGGAGCTTCTGAATAATAGCTGTTCCTTTGGGAAGAAGGATCGGGAGACCCTGACCGATCGAATCAACTGTTGTGAAGATTTCAAGTTCGCGGCCGAGCTTGTTGTGGTCACGCTTTTTAGCTTCTTCGAGAGCTTCGAGATGAGCAGCAAGAGCATCTTTTGTTGTGAATGCAGTACCGTAAACTCTCTGGAGCATCTTGTTTTTAGCATCGCCTTCCCAGTAAGCACCTGTACACTGTGTGAGCTTGAATGCCTTTACAGCACCTGTCGAGAAGAGGTGCGGACCTGCACAGAGGTCAACAAATTCGCCCATTTTATAGAATGAGATCTCCTCACCTTCGGGAACACGGTCGATAAGAAGAACCTTGTAGGGCTCACCGTTTTCTTCCATAAGCTTTTTAGCTTCGTCTCTTGGGAGAGTGAATCTTTCGATTTTGAGATTTTCCTTAACGATCTTCTTCATTTCAGCTTCAAGCTTTGTGAGAACATCGGGTGAGAAAGCAACTTCGGAATCAAAGTCGTAGTAGAAACCGTTTTCAATCGAGGGACCGATCGTGAGTTTTGCTTCGGGGTAAAGTCTTTTTACAGCAGCTGCAAGAATGTGTGATGCTGTGTGACGGAATACGTGAGCACCTTCTTCATCAGCGAATGTGAGAAGCTCAACCTTTGCGTCAGAATCAATAACTGTTGTAAGATCAGAAGGGATTCCGTTGATCTTGCAGGCGATGACCTCGCGGGAGATGAGTTCAGCAGCTTTTGCAGCGTCATAAGCTGTTGTTGCAGATTCAAACTGCACTGACTTGTCGTTAAACATTACGTTAAACATAGTTTTGTACCTCCAATACGGAGAATTGATGAGTTTTGTACCGCAGAAAAATAAAAAAAGCCACGGTACAGAAAAATCTGTTCGGGGTGCAAATGATCACGCTGATACATTCACACGGTTCCACCCGAGCTTTAACTCAATTTATATAATTTGTAAGCCGTTTTATTCGGCAGGGTGGTACCTTATGAAGTCGTGCGGAAACATTTCAGCAGCCGTTTCTCTCTGTGCGCTCGATGGGTCACAGGCGTATCCCTTACAAATTATTATATCAAATTCCGTCGGTTTTGTCAAGTTTTTTCTGAAAGACTACTTATCAAATTCCGTTTTTTGGGGGCTATAATCCGATTAGATATGATTTTGAATGAAAAAGAATATTTGGTATCTTTAGGATAGATTATGGTGAAGAAATGATTACTGTTTAGAAATGTTTACCTGATTATCCTCAAATTTCTGAAATTCACTTGACATCCTTGCAAAAATTGATATAATATTAAGTAGAATAACATATTTATGCCTATAATGCTGGATATAATTTGTTGTCGAAAATAATTGAAACTATTGCAGAATTCCGCCGTGCCGACATCGGTCAGCGGGGAAATGGAGAACACTATGAAGAAAAATGCTGCTGTAATCGGTTATGGCGGAATGGGTGCCGGCTTCCACTGCAAGCATCTGCTCGAGAGTGATGTTTGTAATCTTGCCGGTATTTACGATATAGATCCCGAAAAACAGGCTCTTGCCGCATCCCGCGGTATTAAAGTATATAATTCTCGCGAGGAGCTTCTCGCTGATCCTACAATTGATATCGTTACGATCGCAACTCCTAACGATGTTCACGAGGAGATCGCTGTTGCTGCACTCCTTGCCGGTAAGAACGTTATCTCCGAGAAGCCCGTTACACTTTCTCTCGACAGCCTTGAGAGAATGATCGCGGTTTCCGAGAAGACCGGTAAGCTCTTCTCTGTACATCAGAACAGAAGATTTGACGTAGACGCTCTCGCGATGAAGAAGATCCACGACAGCGGAGAGATCGGTGAGGTTATCAATATCGAATCGAGAATCCACGGCAGCCGCGGTATTCCTTCCGACTGGAGAGGAATCAAAAAGTACGGCGGCGGTATGCTCTATGACTGGGGTATCCACCTTATCGACCAGGCATGTATGATCCTCGGCTATGATATAAAGTCTGTAAGATGCACATTTGACCACATCACAAACGATGAGGTTGACGATGGATTCCAGCTTTGGATCGAATACGCAAGCGGCCAGACAGCTTATATTGAAGTTGGAACATACAACTTTATTGCAATGCCTCGTTTCTATATGAGAGCGAAGAAGGGTTCTGCTATCATCTCCGACTGGAGAGTTCCTGCTCACGTTGTAAAGTGCAAGGCTTGGCACGAATCTGATGTTATCCCCGTTGTAAACGGAAGCGGACTTACAAAGACAATGGCTCCTCGTGATAACATCACTGTAGACGAATACGATATCGAGCGTCCCACATCTGATGTTCACGACTACTATCGCAACTTTGTCCGTGCAATCGACGGTCTTGAAGAACAGATGGTAACACACGACCAGATGAGATGCGTGCTGAAGATCATTATGACAGCATTTGAATCCGTTGAAAAAGACGGCGAAAAGATTATCTGGTAATTTTCGATAATATAATATAGGGGAACTTCATAAGAGGTTCCCCTGAATTGATTATACGCTATTTGGAGGGAAAAATGATCTGTGAAATAATTTGCGTCGGAACTGAGCTTCTTCTTGGGGAAATAATTAATACCGACGGTGCTTTTATAGCACGAGAGATCGCTGCACTCGGTTTTTCTTCATATCACCAGACGGTAGTTGGGGACAACCCTGACAGACTTCGCGCCGCTGTGAGAGAGGGCCTCACTCGTTCTGATATCATCATTATGACGGGAGGTCTCGGACCTACCTGTGATGACATCACAAAGGTTGCTGTTGCTGAGGTTTTCGGACGTCAGATGTATTTTGATGAAGCGACACGGGATGATATAGAATCGTTTTTCAATAGGATCGGACGCGAGATGACAGAGAACAATCTCTCGCAGGCGATGATTCCTGAGGGAGCTACGATATTCTACAATAAATGGGGAACGGCACCGGGAATCGCTGTGTCTGGAGAGATCGGCGGAAAAATGAAGTATGCAATTCTTCTTCCGGGTCCGCCTGCCGAGTGTGAACCTATGTTTATCGAATGTGCGAAGCCTTATCTTGAATCCCTCTCGTCAGACACAATATACAGCTTGAACCTTCACCTTTACGGAATCGGCGAGTCCGGAGCTGAGCAGATACTTCGTCCAATTATGGAAGAATCCGTGAATCCGACCGTTGCCCCGTACGCTTGCGAGCACGAGGTAAGGATCAGAATAACAGCACGCTCAAAAAGTCTCGACGATGCGAAGGTAATGTGTCACGAGATGGCAGACAGGATCAGAGCAGGGGAGGTCGGAGAGTACATTTATTCCGAGAGTGATACTCCCGATGACGCGAAGAACTCTATGGTTATGACGATGATCAGAGAGCTCAGAGCGCGCGGAATGACATTTGCGTCAGCTGAGAGCTGCACAGCCGGTATGATTTCTGCAAGAGTTGGGGACATTCCCGGAGCTTCTGACGTTTTACTCGGTGGAATTGTTTCATACGCGAATGATGTCAAGATGAAAACACTCGGTGTGCCTGAGGAAGTCCTCGCATCTCACGGAGCAGTTTCTGAGGAATGTGCGTCATATATGGCAAAAGGCGCGAGAGCGGTGATTGGGTCAGACATTGCAGTCTCCGTTACCGGAATTGCAGGACCGGGCGGCGGTACAGCAGAAAAGCCTGTCGGAATGGTCTGCTTCGGAATTGCGGACAAGAGTGGAACCTATACAGAAACCAAGTATTTCAGATCAAAGAGCGACAGATCGAAGATCAGACGTCTTACAACAGCTCACGCGATGATGCTTGTAATAAAGCGTCTGCACGGCGAAATATAATTACTGAAAAACAAAAAACGTATAGATGTTGATTCGGGCAGAATCAATGTCTATACGTTATTTTTTGTTAAAAATCAGGTGTGAATTTTGATGTTGCGGAAGATCTCTCCTGCATATATCCGTCAAATCCGAGACGCTCAGCTTCACTTGCAACTTTCTCGTATTCGAATGTGGTGATCTTTCGTCTTATTTTGGTATATCTGTCATCTTCCGTTTTTTGCGGCAGGAATTCCGGGGTGTATTGAGCCATAAGTGAGAGCTTGATCTTTTTGGGATCAACGGTTTCCGCAATTTTTCGCAGAACGGAGATGGAATCGTCGCGGTGTCCCGGAAGAACGAGGTGACGGACAATCACCCCTTTTTGCATAATACCATTTTCGTCGAGGACACATTCCCCTGTGATCTCTACCATTTTTTTGAGAGACAGTGCTGCATATTCGGGATAGTTTTCGGCGGAGGAGTAAAGCTTTGCGAGGGATGGGGACACGTATTTGAAATCCGTGAGGAAAATGTCGACTGTTCCCGCGAGCTTTTCGATCACCTCGGGCAGCTCGTACCCTCCCGTGTTCCACACAACAGGTATCGTAAGCGGATCATCTGCTGATTTAGCAATGCGTACAGCTTCAATGATCTGCGGTGTGTAGTGGGTGGGAGATACACAGTTTATGTTGTACACACCTTGGGCCTGCAGAATAAGCATTTCATCTGCAAGCTCTTGCGGTGTCATCTTTTCCCCTGATGCTGTTCTTCTGCTGATCTTTCCGTTCTGGCAATACACGCATCCGAGAGAACAGTGAGCAAAAAATATCGTTCCCGATCCTTTACACACCATTGAATCTCCGCTGATCGGAGGCTCTTCCCAATGATGATGCATTATTTTTGCAACCTCGATCTCAGAAGATGCCCCGCAGTATCCGTTTCCTGCTGTTCTGTCGATCAAGCACATCCGCGGACAAATATTGCATTTTTCAAGCTCTAACATCTGTCAGATTTCCTGCTCAAGAACAACGGTATTTCTTGTCATCCAAGCTTCTTCAATGAGTTCATCAACATTGAGCTTTGCCTCTTCTGCAAGTACTTTTTCAAGTTCAGGCTGAGTTCTCGGATGACGGGGAGTGAATACAGTACAGCAATCGTCGTAGGGAAGGATAGATGTCTCGAATGTTCGGATAGCGCGTGAGATCTTGATGATCTCTTCTTTGTCCATACCGATCAGGGGACGGAATACAGGGATAGACGCCGCGTCCTCTGTTACACACATCGCCTTGAGCGTCTGAGATGCAACCTGACCGAGAGATTCGCCTGTCACAAGAACGTGGCAGGAATTCTCGATTGCAGAGCGAGATGCAATTCTCATCATGAAACGTCTGAGAAGGAGAGTGAAGTAATCTTCTTCGCAGTTGTCGCGGATCATTTCCTGGATATGAGTGAGAGAGAAGACGTGAACCTTGATCTTTCCGCAGAATTCGGTAAGCTCAGATGCGAGGGTCAGTACCTTTTCGCGAGCCGCCTCACTTGTGTAAGGGAAGGATTCAAAATGAACACATTCAACGGTCATTCCGCGCTTCATCATCATATATCCCGCAACGGGAGAATCAATACCTCCCGAGAGGAGAAGCATACCCTTTCCTGCAGAACCGAGAGGCATACCACCCGCACCCTTATCCTGACCTGCGTGAATGTATGCGTACTCGTCGCGGACTTCAATTTTCACAATAACGTCGGGTTCTCTGAGATCTACGGTAATATGCGGACAGGCTTCAAGGATAACAGCCCCGATCTCCCCCGACAGCTCGGGAGATGAGAGCGGGAAGTGCTTGTCACTTCTCTTCGATTCGCATTTGAATGTTCTGTATTTTGAGAGCTTTTCGGGAAGATATTCGCGGGCTGTGTTCTGGATATCTTCAAGAGTTTTATCGCAGACAGCAGCGCGGCAGATTCCTGCAAATCCGAATACTTTGCCGATCTGATCGTAC
>SVUC01000102.1 GCA_015063455.1 Oscillospiraceae bacterium | reverse complement strand
CGGTAACAAGGGTGTCGTTTCCCGTATCCTTCCTCCCGAAGATATGCCCTTCCTTCCCGATGGTACTCCTCTTGACATCGTGCTCAATCCCCTCGGCGTACCTTCCCGAATGAATATCGGACAGGTTCTTGAAGTTCACCTCGGTATTGCCGCTAAGAAGCTCGGCTGGAAGATCATGACTCCCGTATTCGACGGCGCTGAAGAATCTGACATCACAGAATGTCTCAAGCTCGCAGGCCTCGACCGTGAAGTTCTCGCAGGCGAAAACGTAAACGGTAAGAACATCTTCGAAGAAACTGTCGATCCCAAAACAGGAATCCGCGATCTCCGTCCCATCACAGGAGAAGAACGTGAAGATAAAGCTCATCTTGAAGAGCTCAGACTTGCAGGTAAGCTCCGCGTAGTAGACGGTAAGACCATCCTCTACGATGGACGTACAGGCGTTCCGTTCGATAACCCGGTAACAGTCGGTATTATGTACTACCTCAAGCTTCACCACCTCGTTGACGACAAGATCCACGCACGTTCCACAGGTCCTTACTCGCTCGTAACTCAGCAGCCTCTCGGCGGTAAAGCTCAGTTCGGCGGTCAGAGATTCGGTGAAATGGAAGTTTGGGCTCTCGAGGCTTACGGCGCGGCTTATACCCTCCAGGAGATCCTCACAGTTAAGTCTGACGATACTATCGGTCGTGTTAAGACTTACGAGGCGATCGTCAAGGGTCAGAACATCCCGACGCCCGGCGTTCCCGAAGCATTCAAGGTTCTTGTAAAAGAACTCCAGTCTCTCGCCCTCGATATCCGTGTTCTCGGTGAGAACGGAGAAGAAATCGAACTCACAACTCTCGGTGACGATGAGCTCGAAGCTCCCAACATCGTTTCCGATAACGATATTTCCGAATCTGATGTCGGTGAATCTGTTGAAACAGATGAAATGTACAAGTCATATCAGGAAGAATCCTTCGATGATGACGCTCAGGATCCCGACGAAGCAGATCTCTTCGCTGCTGAAAATGATGATTTCGGCTTCGGAGATGACGTAATGGACGATATCGATTATTGATCTAAAGTCGCCAAATTATAAACGATATAAATTCTTTCGCTGTTTTCTTTCATTATATAATAAGAAAAACAGCCAAATAACTAAGAGAAGGTAATACTGCTGATGGAACGCAATGTATTTGATTCTATAAAAATAGGTCTGGCGTCTCCGGAAATGATGAGAAGCTGGTCGTTCGGTGAAGTTAAAAAGCCCGAGACGATCAACTACCGCACACTTAAGGCAGAGCGCGACGGTCTTTTCTGCGAAAGAATCTTTGGTCCTACAAAGGACTGGGAATGTCTTTGCGGAAAATACAAGCGCATCAGACACAAAGGTAAGGTCTGCGAAAAGTGCGGAGTTGAAGTTACTCAGAAAAAAGTACGCCGTGAGCGTATGGGACACATTGAGCTCGCAGCTCCCGTGTCTCACATCTGGTACTTCCGTGCGATCCCCTCAAGAATGGGTCTGCTCCTCGATATTTCCCCGAGACTCCTTGAAAAAGTTTTATATTTCGCTTCATATATAGTAATAGATCCCGGTACAACTCCCCTTGCAAAGTATCAGCTCCTCAAAGAGAGCGAATACCGCGCAGCTAAGGAAAAATACGAAAATGACTTCAGAGTAGGAATGGGTGCTCAGGCTGTAAAGGAACTCCTTGAAGAGCTTGATATCAATGCCCTCTCCGAGCAGCTCAAGGCTGAGCTTGAAAGTGCAAACGGTCAGAAAAAGATCCGCATCATCAAGCGCCTTGAAGTTGTTGAATCATTCCGTAAATCCGGAAACAATCCCGCGTGGATGGTTCTCGACGTGGTTCCCGTTATCCCGCCGGAAATTCGTCCTATGGTACAGCTCGACGGCGGACGCTTTGCTTCCTCCGACCTCAATGATCTCTACCGCCGCGTAATTAACAGAAACAACCGTCTCAAGAGACTTATGGAGCTTCACGCACCGGATATCATCATCCGTAATGAAAAGCGTATGCTTCAGGAAGCTGTTGACGCTCTCATTGATAACGGCAGACGCGGAAAGCCCGTAACAGGTCCTTCCAACCGTCCCTTAAAGTCACTCTCCGAAATGCTCCGCGGTAAACAGGGTCGCTTCCGTCAGAACCTCCTCGGTAAGCGTGTTGACTACTCCGGACGTTCCGTTATCGTTGTTGGTCCTGACCTCAAGATCTACCAGTGCGGTCTCCCGAAGGAAATGGCACTCGAGCTCTTCAAGCCCTTCGTAATGAAGCGCCTTGTTGAAACAGGTAAGGCATCCAACATCAAGGAAGCTAAGAAGAAGGTTGAAAAGGTTAATCCCGATGTATGGGATGCACTTGAAAATGTAATCAAGTCTCACCCCGTACTCCTCAACCGTGCGCCTACCCTCCACCGTCTGTCTATCCAGGCGTTCGAGCCCGTTCTCGTTGAAGGTAAGGCTATCAAGCTCCATCCCCTCGTATGTAAAGCATTTAACGCGGACTTCGACGGAGACCAGATGCCTGTTCACGTTCCGCTTTCCGCAGAAGCTCAGGCAGAAGCTCGCTTCCTGATGCTCTCCGCAAACAACCTCCTCAAGCCTGTTGACGGCCGTGCGATCGCAGTTCCGTCTCAGGATATGGTCCTCGGATCATTCTACCTCACACTCGATAAGCCCGGTGAACCCGGTGATACAGGAGATCCCGAGCATCCGAGAGTATACCGTGACTTCGATGAAGCTATGATGGCTTACGAAAACGGCCTCCTCGGTCTCCACGCTCCTATCGAGATCCGCATGACTAAGGTCATCGACGGCGTAGAAAAGTCCGGACGTGTTCGCGGTACTCTCGGTAGATTCATCTTCAACCAGAGAATTCCTCAGGACCTCGGTTACGTTGACCGTTCTGTTCCCGGAAACGAGTTCAAGCTTGAAATTGACTTCGTAACAAGTTCCGGTAAGCTCGGCGATATCGTCGACAGATGTATCCGTCACCACGGATTCGCTACAACAGCGGCTGTTCTTGACGAGATCAAGGCTATGGGTTACAAGTACTCCACACGCGGATCCATCTCGATCTCCGTTGCGGATATCACTGTTCCTCCGGAAAAATACGAGCTCATCAGCAAGGCTGAAAAGAACGTTGAAGTTATCTCCAAGAGATTCAACCGAGGCGAACTTACAGAAGAAGAAAGATACAAGTCCGTTATCGACCTCTGGAACAGAACAACAGACGATGTTGTCGCTGCCCTTCAGGCTAACTTCGACCGTTACAACCCGATCAAGATGATGTCTGACTCCGGTGCCCGTGGTTCTATGACTCAGATGCGTCAGCTCGCAGGTATGCGTGGTCTTATGTTCGCGACAAACGGACGTACGATCGAGATCCCGATTAAGTCTAACTTCCGTGAAGGTCTTTCGATCCTCGAATACTTCATGGCAGCTAAGGGTGCTCGTAAATCCCTTTCCGACACAGCTCTTAAAACTGCTGACTCCGGTTACCTCACAAGACGTCTCGTAGACGTAGCTCAGGATGTTATCATCCGCGAAGAAGACTGCGGCGCAAGACACGGTATCTGGGTATCCGCTATCACAGTTGACAATACAGTTGTTGAACCTCTCCGTGACCGTCTCATCGGACGCTACGTTATCGACGATGTTGTTCATCCCGAAACCGGTGAAGTTATCGTTCGCGACAACACAATGATCACCGAAGATCAGGCTAACGCAATCGTTAAGGCAGGTATCGAAAAGGTTCACATCCGCACAGTTCTTCAGTGCCGTTCACGTTATGGCGTATGCTCACACTGCTACGGTTCAGACCTTGCTAACGACAGAATCGTCAGCGTTGGTGAATCTGTTGGTATCATCGCTGCTCAGTCTATCGGTGAACCCGGTACACAGCTTACGATGCGTACATTCCATACAGGTGGTGTCGCTGCTGCTAACATCACTCAGGGTCTTCCCCGAGTTGAAGAGCTCTTCGAGGCAAGAAAGCCCAAGAAGACAGCGATCGTTGCAGAATGTGCCGGCAGCGTAAAGATCGACGTTGTTAAGAAGACTCACAACATCACAATTATCCCCGACGACGGAAGCGAAGATATTATATATCAGATCCCGTTCGGTACAAATATCGTTGTTGATGACGGACAGCACGTTCAGCCCGGTACTTCCCTCACAGAAGGTGACAAGAACCCCGCAGATATCCTCAGAATCAACGGAATCGATGCAGTTTATGACTATATCCTCCTCGAAGTTCAGAAGGTATACCGCGGCCAAGGTATCAACATCAACGATAAGCACATCGAAGTAATCGCGCGTCAGATGACACGTAAGATCAAAGTCCTTGATGAAGGTAACACACCTCTCCTCTCCGGCTCAATGGTCAACCTCAGCGAATTCTATGCTGAAAACGAAGAGATCGAGAGAAGAATGGCAGAAGGCGAGATCGGTATCCGCAAGGCAGACGGCGAGCCCGTTCTCCTCGGTATCACCAAGGCTTCCCTTCTCACAGAATCCTTCCTCTCCGCAGCTTCCTTCCAGGAAACAACAAAGGTCCTCACAGAAGCCGCTATCAAGGGAAAAGTCGACCACCTTCTTGCGCTTAAAGAAAACGTTCTCATCGGCCGCCTGATTCCCGCAGGTACAGGTATGGAATGTTACCGCAAGGTAGACGTTGCACGTACTCATCCCGAACAGTCTCCCATTTACGATCTCGAGCAGTTCTCCGAATTCAACCTTGAGGATGCTAAAAACGTGATTCGCGGAACTGATGACGATGAGGATTTCGACGATGTTGACGACATCATCGTTGATACCTCTGACGAATCTGAAACATCAGACGAAGATCTTCTCGCAGGTCTCGCAAAATTCGAAGAAGAATATGACGATTTTGAAGAAGATATGCCCGAGGATTTCGATCCCGATGCAGATGACGAATTTTAATTAAACAAAAAATGCCCCGACAGATATCTGTCGGGGTTTGTTTTTTGTTATTTCTGTTCTTCCGCCCACTCTTCGAAAATGGAGACGTTTTCAGTCAACTGATCACGGTATTTTTGAAAAATTCCCATAACGGCCAAATCATCGGGCTTGAGAGATGTGAAAACTGTGTTATAAACATCTCGTATGAGGCTGCGGCGTTCTTCATCTGACTTGCCGACAAGCATCTGCCCTCCGGCAAACAGCTTGAACGCAATGATTGGACTCTTGACATCTTTAAGAGCCTCAAGCATTACGGCGCGGTCTGACGGCAAGAAGTAAAGATCGCTCTTTGTCTTTCCTGTAATAAATCCGCTCTCCTCTCCTTCTCTTCCTCGTCTGCCGTTGTAAAGACACGCCATATAAAAGTCAAAGTTCCATCCCTCGTCCTCGGCAGTGCGGATAACATCCGGACGGTGTGTACCTAGTCCTATTTTTACATTCGGTGCAAATTCAAGGAGCTTTTCTCTCATATCAAAAATTTCCTGCGAACGTCCCGTTTCAAAGCGAACATCCACATATGTCCCGGAGAGGTATATACCGATAGGATCAACCGACATCATCAGGCGTGTTGTAACCTTCGGTACATCCATCATAGGACCGTAGGTCTGGAATATAAAGTTCATTTTGCCGCCTGCGGCACGATAATGCTGAAGAACACGTATGATAAAAGGATCAGCAAGCGGAAGCATCGTGTTGATACCAAGCTCTTCCATCTGTTTGATATCGGCAAGAATGCGCTCTTCTGTATAGTGAAGACGCATTTCATTTCCGTCAACCCACTCCGGTATGTACGAATGCCCGTTGTACGGATTGTCACCTACGATCAATTTCGAAAGCTTATGACCGTAAAAATCAATGTATTGCATATCAACTCTCCTATAGGTAAAACAGTTTGTTCAGGCAAATGAGTACAAGTCTGAAAAAATTTCCACCTGCACTGACATTATATCATAAACAGTCACACAATGCAACAATGCAATGATATTTTCCCGCCACACGCTCACGAGACCGTTTTGCGAGTATAATATCGAATAAAAATCACCAAAAACATCGTATATAGTGAAAAATTCCTCTAATAAATTTCGGTAAAATGCATAAGAATTGTGCAAGTGGGAGAATATTGTAACAGGTGCGAAAAGTCACAAATTTTTTGCTTGACAAACAAGAACTATGATGATATAATTAACCTGTACGCGATTTTTGCATAGCTATAGCTATGCCCTAATGCAGATATTCATTTATTCATGAATATTCGCGTCAAAAATCCAGCTTACTTTCATCGCGTGCGATGATTGTATATAAACATTTATTACTAAAGAAAAGGAGGACATCATGCCTACATTTAACCAGCTTGTTAAACAGGGTAGACAGGACAAGACCTACAAGTCAAAGGCTCCGGTACTTCAGCAGGGCTTCAACACTCTCAAGAACCGTCCCACAGATCAGAGCTCTCCCCAGAAGCGCGGTGTTTGCACCAAGGTTACAACAATGGGTCCGAAGAAGCCTAACTCTGCTCTTCGTAAGATCGCCAGAGTAAGACTCACAAACGGTATGGAAGCTACAACTTACATTCCCGGTATCGGCCACAACCTTCAGGAACACTCCGTAGTTCTGATTCGCGGCGGTAGAGTACGTGACCTTCCCGGTGTACGTTACCACATCATCCGCGGTACACTCGATGCACAGGGTGTTAACAACCGTATGCAGAGCCGTTCCAAGTACGGCGCAAAGCGTCCCAAGAAGAAATAATTAAGACGCTCACCTATCTATCTAATTTTATCACTCGATACACTCGTTTGTGTAATGTCCACATATAAGTAATAAATGTTTATATGACGGAGCACGAACGGAAGTCAATCTTTCGAGTACCTATGAATTCATATTTTTAATGAAGGAGGGAAGTACAGTGTCCAGAAGAGGTCAGATATCAAAAAGAGACGTTCTGCCGGATCCGCTTTACAATTCCAAGCTTGTTACCAAGCTCATCAACAATGTAATGTACGACGGCAAGAAGGGCGTTGCTCAGAAGATCGTTTATGACGCATTCGCAACCGTAGAAGAAAAGCTCGGTCAGAATCCTCTCGAAGCTTTCAACGAAGCTCTTGAGAATGTTATGCCCGTACTTGAAGTTAAGGCTCGCCGTGTAGGTGGTTCTAACTATCAGGTTCCTATGGAAGTAAGACCCGAACGCCGTCAGACTCTCGGTCTTCGCTGGCTCGTTTCTTATGCTCGTTCCAGAAGCGAACGCACAATGGCAGATCGCCTTGCTGCAGAAATCATCGACGCTAAAAACAGTGCCGGTGGCGCTTTCAAGAAGAAAGAAGAAACACACAGAATGGCAGATGCAAACAAAGCATTCGCACACTTCAGATATTAATTTTACAACAATTATTAGTGCGGCATAAGCCGCTTCCGACAGCTAATCGTTTACTAAGAAGGAGATATTGATTAAATATGCCAAGGGAATATTCACTTGAGCGTACCCGTAATATTGGTATCATGGCTCATATCGACGCCGGTAAGACCACTACCACAGAGCGTATTCTGTTCTATACAGGTAAGACTCATAAGATCGGTGATACCCACGAAGGTACAGCCGTAATGGACTTCATGGAACAGGAGCAGGAAAGAGGTATTACAATTACCTCCGCTGCTACAACATGCTTCTGGAAAGAAAACAGAATCAATATTATTGATACGCCCGGTCACGTTGACTTTACAGTTGAAGTCGAACGTTCTCTCAGAGTTCTTGACGGCTCTGTCACAGTATTGTGTGCTAAGGGCGGTGTAGAACCTCAGTCCGAAACCGTTTGGCGTCAGGCTAACAAGTACAACGTTCCGCGCATGGCTTACATCAACAAGATGGATATCATGGGCGCAGATTTCTACCACGTTGTTGAAATGATGAGAGAGCGCCTTAAAGCTAATGCTATTCCGATTCAGCTTCCTATCGGTGCTGAAGAAAAGTTCAAGGGTATCATCGACCTTATGACGATGGAAGCCACCGTCTACTACGATGACCTTGGAAAAGATATGCGTAC
>SVUC01000101.1 GCA_015063455.1 Oscillospiraceae bacterium | reverse complement strand
AAGTGATATTGCTGACGTTTATCCTTGACAGATTGGAATGAAACTGTTATACTTATATTATTGAAAATAAAACTCAGAGGTAATTTATGTACAGAATAATTTTTGTAGCCGTACTTGTGCTGAATTTTGTATATTCTCTTACATTGTACGCGCTCTCAGCTTCACAGAAGAAAAAACCATTGCCTCAAAACGTCCGCGATGTGTATGATTCTGCCGAATACGAGAGATGGTCACGTTATTCAGCAGAAAAAGCACGTCTCGGAATATTTGAGAAGGTGTTCGATTTTGCCGTGATGCTCGTTATGTTTTTGACCAACGTGTTCGCGTGGGTGTACGATCTCCTTCCCGGCGGAGAATACTCAAAATCTATCCTTCTTCTGATAATATATATGTTTGTTCTGACTGTAGTCTCGATTCCGTTCGATTACGTTCGTGTAATGAAGATCGAAGAAAAATACGGCTTCAATAAGACTACAAAGAAGACGTTTGTCCTTGACCAGATCAAGAATTTTATTGTAAATACAGGTCTTAATGTAGGACTTTTGTGCATTGTACTCGCACTGTGGAACGCACTCGGCGTGTGGTTCTTCATTGCGGCGTACGCAGTGATCGCTTTGTTTGTTATTGTTTTCTCAATGCTCTCAATGACATTTATGAAGCTGTTCAACAAGTTCACACCTCTCCCCGAGGGAGAGCTCAGAGATACTCTCACCGAGCTTTTCAGAAAATCGGGGTATGAGCTCAGCGATATTTATGTAATGGATGCGTCATCAAGAACAACAAAGGTGAACGCGTACTGTACGGGACTCGGCAGATTCAAGAAGATCGTGCTTTACGATAATCTTGTGAACGGATATTCAACCGGTGAGATCGCCGCAGTTTTCTCGCACGAGCTTGCACACTATAAGCATAAAGATACTGCTAAAAATACGCTTTACTCACTTCTTATGATGCTTGTGGTTACAGTATTTCTTGCGGCATTTGTTCTCGTTCCGGAGATCTCGATCGAATTCGGCTTCGCGGCAGAGAGTGTTGTGTTCGGAATGATCGTGTTTACGGGATTCATAGGGGACATGGTTATGACGATTCTTATGATTCCGTCTGCATTTCTCAGCAGAAAATACGAATACCGCGCAGACCGTGCCGCTGCAGAGGCGGGATATGCTGAAGAGATGATAACCGCGCTGAAAAAGTTGTCGAAAGACAATTTCGCCGATCTCAATCCCCATCCGATCGAGGTTGCACTTGAGCACAGCCATCCTACCGTAAGTATGAGAGCAGCCGCGCTTGAGGGGTATTCTGAAAAATGATTCTTGAGAAAACATTGATGCCTGACGAGATGTACGACACATTCGAGGATGTGACACCCGAGCATCTCATATCTCTTGGCAGAAAATTCATTTTTTGCGATATTGACAATACTCTCGCAACGTATGACGATCCGACACCTCCCGAGTCTGTTGTGAATTGGTGCAGACGTATGAACGAAGCGGGAATAACGGTGAGCTTTGTTTCAAACAACAATAAAGACAGGGTAGATCTTTTCAATAAAGATCTCGGTTACATCGCTTACTCAAAGGCTCACAAGCCGATGACAAAAAAACTGAAGTGTGCGATGAGAGATGCAGGTGCGGCGGTGGAGAACTCCGCGCTTCTCGGGGATCAGCTTCTCACAGATGCGGCAGCGGCGAACTCGGCAGGACTTTACTGTATCATCGTTCCTCCGATCAAGGATAAAACGAACGCTTTCTTCAGATTCAAAAGATGGATCGAGAAGCCGTATGTTAAAAAATTCAAAGAAATTACGAAAACTAAGTAAGAAAGGTGCATATAAAAATGACAGTAGTACAGAACAGAGTAGCAAAACTCAGAGCTGCAATGGCAGACATGAAGATCGACGCGGTATATGTAAACTCCGCAGAAAATCATCTTTACGCATCGGGATTCGACAATCCTGACGGATATTTGTTTATCACCACAGAAAAAGCATATATTTTTGCGGACTTCAGATACATCGAAGCGGCTCGCGCTGAGGCTGATTCAATGTTTGAGGTATGCCTTCCTGAGATTCCTAAGATTGCCGAGATCGTAAGAGATTGCGGAGTCAAGACGATAGGTTATGAAAACCGCAGACTTACCTGCGCTGGGCTCGATTCTCTGAAGAATAAGGTTGACGGAATGGGTATAGAATTTGCTCCGCTTGACGGACTTTTCACCGATATCCGTATGTATAAGACTCAGGATGAGGTTGACGCAATCGTTGAAGCTCAGAGAATTGCAGAGGGTGCATTCGAGCATATTCTCAAAACCATCAACTACGATATGACTGAGATCGAGGTTGCGGCAGAGCTCGACTACTATATGAAGAAAAACGGAAGCGACAAGCCGTCATTTGATACAATAAGCGTGTCCGGCACAGCTTCATCGAGACCTCACGGCGTGCCTCGCAGAGTTAAGCTTGAAAAAGGTTTTCTCACAATGGACTACGGCGCACTTGTTCGCGGATACCACTCCGATATGACAAGAACTATTGTTATCGGAAAAGCTGATGCGGATATGAAGAAGCTTTACAATACTGTTCTCGAGGCTCAGCTTGCGGCGATCGACTTCATCACAGAAGGCGTGAAGAATTTCGATGCTGACCGCGTTGCGCGCGATATTATCAACAATGCAGGATACGAGGGATGCTTCGGTCACGGACTCGGCCACGGTGTAGGACTTGAGATTCACGAATCTCCGAACCTCAACACAAGAGCAGGAGATCTTGTTCTGAAGGCAGGACAGATCGTTACCGTTGAGCCCGGCATTTACATCGAGGGTAAATACGGCTGCAGAATCGAAGATATGCTTCTTATTACAGAAGGCGGAAAGAGAAATCTTACTTCAGCACCGAAAGAGCTTATCGAGATCTGATAGAATAATCAAATAGAATACACTCGGGATCTGCAGGACTTTTTCGGATAAGTCAGGCAGATTCCGCTTTTTTGTATCATTGCGCCTGACGGGAGAATTATACAATAAAAACAAGTTCAATACAATATAAGACGGATTAAGCTTGATTAAATCTTTTTAATCTGTGGCTGTAACTGTACATTTTTCTCTCAAAATCGTGAAATTTGTTAAATATTATTCTATCACTTGCGGAGAGGAAATGAGTGTGATATAATATTTATATACGGTGAATATTATTTTGATCTGAGGTGATTTGATGGCGAAATGTTATAATTGCGGCATTGAGATTTCGGGAGGGGACAAAACAAAGCTTTGCGATAAATGCAAAAAGATCCTTCTTCCTTTTATGAAATTTGTTGATGCATCGACATCTTCCGCAGTACGCAGACTTGTTTCAAATGAGCGAAATCTCAGAAACGCAGGTGTTACCGACAGCGGAATGGAATATCTTCTCAGACTTTGTGAGCTTCACGACAAAAAGCGACTTATGGAGCGTGAGGCAAAGGAAGCTGTCAGAAACGCCGAGCCTGTACCGGAGGTCCAGCAGCCTGAAGTTATCCCTGAGGATAAATTTTCCGATATTGAGCTTCCGGCGGATGAGCCTCTCAACTTTTTGGAAAAGCCGTATGGCGAGCATCTTCTTACAGCGGCAATTATTCTGCTTCTCGTCGCTGCTGCGCTTATCGTATGGTTTATTATCAAGATCGTGAAATTCGATGATATTGATATGATCCCCATAGCCGCTGCTGTCGGAGCTGCAGCCTCCGCTTATATTGCGATAGTTTTGCGAAAAGCTCTTTCTGAGCTCGTGGAGGTCAAAAAAAGATTCAAATAATTAAAAACAAAAGCTCGGATTCGGGTCTGCAATTAACTTTGCACGCCATGCTCTGAGCTTTTTTGTGTTATTTATTGTAAAATAACTCTGTATGGTGTATAATTATCTTAGTATAAAAACAGGAGGGTATTTTGGCTTTGAGCGAATACAGATTGATCAACACGAGCACCTGGAAGAGATACGAGCATTTTCGCCACTTTTACGATGAAGCACCGTGCTCTGTATCGATATGTGATGATATTGACGTGACCGATCTGAAAAACGCGTGCTCAGTGAAGAAAAAATCGTTTTATGTGTCTTTTCTGTACGTCACAGCTCACATAATAAATTCTCACGAAGAATTCAGACTCACAGCTATCGACTCGGCAGCGAGTGAATATCTGATGCCTGCTGTGTGGGACAGAGTAGACGTGGTCCACAATGTGTTCCACGAGGATACAGAGACTTATACGAATACGTTTACCTTGTATAAAGACGATTTTTCCGCGTTCTATAAGAATTGCTGCGAAGATATTGACAGAGCAAAGCGGCTCAGTGTTATGAGCGTGCCGTCCCCATCAAATGTGTTTGAGGCTTCCTGTGTGCCGTGGCGGCATTTTACGTCAATCGGAATTGTGGCAGAGCCTGTTGTTCTGACTCCGATCGTTGCGTGGGGTGCTTTTCAACCAAAAGATGGGAGAATTATGATGCCACTGTCAATACAGATTCATCACGCGGCGGCAGACGGGTTCCACATTTCAAGATTCTTGAACGAAGCTGAGGATTTTTCAAAAACTCTTGCGGATATAATTATGGGAGAGTAGATCAAAAATGGAAAAATACAAAGATATAATAATAATCGGCGGCGGACCTGCGGGGTATACAGCTGCAATATATGCGGGAAGAGCCGGACTTTCTTCCGCCGTAATTGAAAAAATGTCTCCGGGAGGGCAGATGGGAATTACATCTGAGATTGAGAATTATCCCGGATTTGAGCGTGTTGACGGATTTGATCTTGCATCAAAAATGATGGCTCAGGCAGAAGCTTTTGGTGCTGAGATGATGTGGGGCGAGGTTACCGCGGTGGAGCTTGACGGGGACAAGAAAATTGTGATCCTCGACGGTGAGAGACTTGAGTGCGGTGCACTGATGATCGCAACAGGTGCTAAGCCGAGATATCTCGAAAAGCCGGGTGAGCAGAAATACAGCGGACGCGGGGTATCTTACTGTGCGACTTGTGACGGGATGTTTTTTAAAGGAAAGACCGTTGTGGTAAACGGAGGCGGAGATACTGCTATCGAGGACGCGCTATATCTTTCGAATATCGCTGAGAAAGTGTATATTGTCCACAGACGAGATTCTTTCAGAGCAGCAGCCTCGGGAGTGAATCGTGCGAGGGCAAAGGAAAACATCGAATTCGTTCTCGAGAGTACCGTTGAGGAGATCATTGGAGACGGCGAACACGTTACCGCAGTAATTCTTCAGAATGTTGTGAGCGGTGAGAAAACCGAGCTCCCGTGTGACGGAATTTTTGTCGCAATCGGACGGATTCCCGAAACTTCGATGTTTGCAGGACAGATAGATTTGGACAAATCGGGATATATCGTTGCTGATGAGACCTGCCGGACAAATATTGAAGGTGTTTACGCAATCGGAGACGTCCGTACAAAGCCGCTGAGACAGATCGTAACAGCTTGTGCAGACGGTGCTACCGCAATGAAATACGCTGAAGAATATCTCTCGTCAAAAGAGTATTACAGAAAATAACAAAAGGATTATTATATGAAGCACGGATTTATTAAACTCGCTTCAGCCGTTCCCGAAATTTTGGTTGCGGCACCGACAAAAAACGTGTCATCAATTACCGAATTGATAGACCAAGCATATGAGGCGGGCGCATCAGTTGTTGTCTTTCCCGAGTTGTCGATCACAGGGTACACAGCCGCGGATCTTTTCATGACAGATTCTCTGATAATTAACGCCGAGCGTGCACTTACAGAGATCGTCGAGCACACAAAAGGGAAGAAGATCCTCTCATTCGTCGGTGTTCCCGTAAAGAATAACGGAAAACTCTATAACTGTGCCGCCGCAATTTCAGACGGCGAGATACTCGGCGTTGTACCGAAAACGAACATCCCGAATTATTCGGAATTTTATGAAATGCGGTATTTTGCTCCTGCACCGAAGTGTAATTCGACAGTAAAACTATGCGGAAAGGCTGTTCCGTTCGGAACGAAGATGATATTTGAATGCGATGAGATGCCGTCTCTCAAGGTGGCGTGCGAGATATCTGAGGATATGTGGGCGGCAAATTCCCCCTCGATCGCGCATACTTCGGCAGGTGCGACTGTTATCGCAAATCTTGCCGCATCGAGCGAGATCGTTTCAAAGGAAGATTATCGCAGGATGCTCGTCAGCTCAGCCTCAGCAAAGCAGGTGTGCGCATACATTTACGCAGATGCAGGCGAGAGCGAATCCACAACCGATCTTGTTTTCTCCGGTCATTCAATAATTGCATCAAACGGCAGGATCACAGCGGAAAAGCTTCCGTTTGATGACGAAAAACTGGTTTTCGGTACGGTCGATCTTTTCCACAATGAGCACGACAGATTGAAGATGAATACGTGGGGGACGTCGGACGTCAGTGAGTATCTTCGTATTCCGTTCTCTATTGATGTCCGCGAGGTTGATATTCGTGATATAGCTGATCCCGCACCGTTTATTCCGAAAGGTGAGGAAGAGCGAAAAAAAGTGTTCGCTCGAATACTCGATATACAGGCAAAAGGACTCTCTAAGAGGATAAAGGCGGCATATGCAAAGGGATGTGTGATCGCACTCTCGGGCGGACTTGACTCAACTCTTGCACTCATTGCAGCGGTGAGAGCTATAGATTTGCTCGGCAGAGACAGAAGTGAGATCCTTTCGGTGACGATGCCGTGCTTTGGAACGACTGGCAGAACTCGGTCGAATGCGGAAAAGCTCGCGGCGGAATTCGGTACATCTTTCCGCTGTATTGACATAAAAGAGGCGGTAGATCTTCATTTCAGGGATATCGGTCACGATCCCGATGATCTTTCCGTGGTTTACGAGAACTCACAGGCGAGAGAGAGAACGCAGATCATTATGGATATAGCTAATGCTGACGGAAGTCTTGTCATCGGTACGGGAGACTTGTCTGAGCTCGCACTCGGATGGGCGACATACAACGGAGATCATATGTCAAATTACGGAGTGAACGGAAGTATTCCGAAAACTCTTGTCAGACATATCGTTTCATATTACGCCGATTGTTGCGATGCGGAAGGGAAGCATTCACTTGCGGAAGTACTGCGTGATATTCTTGCAACGCCTGTCAGTCCCGAGCTTCTTCCCGCAAAGGACGGGGAGATCTCACAGAAAACCGAGGACATCGTAGGACCGTACGATCTGCACGATTTCTTCCTGTATCATTTTGTGCGCTGGGGTGAGACGCCTGACAAAATATTCCGCGAGGCAAAAGCGGCCTTCGGCGACAGATTTGACGATGAAACCATCAAAAAATGGCTGAACACGTTTATGCGCCGTTTCTACTCACAGCAGTTTAAGAGAAGCGCACTTCCAGATGGACCGAAGGTTGGCACAGTTTCTCTCTCTCCGCGAGGAGATTGGAAGATGCCGTCTGATGCTTGCGGATGGGAAATGCAGATCTGATTATTATAAAAAATTAACATATGAGGTGAATAATAATGACTCTTGGAGTAATTGCCGCAATGAAGATTGAGGCAGAAAACATAGTTGCCGCAATGGCTGACCACACAACTGAGATTTGCGGAAGCATAGAATTCAATATTGGATATATCGGAGACACAAAGGTGATCTGCGCGGTATGCGGAATAGGAAAAGTGTTTGCCGCAATTTGTGCACAGACGATGATAATTAAGTATTCTCCCGATGCTGTGATAAACACAGGTGTCGGCGGTACACTAACATCAGCTCTTACGATAGGGGATGCCGCAATTGCAAAAGATGTGGTTCAGCACGATATGGATACTTCCGCACTCGGTGATCCTGTTGGACTGATTTCCGGAATCAACATCATAAAAATTCCTGCCGACGAAGATCTTGGCGAGAAGATTGCAGAAACTGCTGAGCGTATCGGCGTGAAAACCGTGATGGGAACTATAGCGTCAGGTGACCGATTTATCGCGGATTCGGAGATCAAAGCAAATATCGTCAGAAATTTCGGTGCGATCGCGTGTGAAATGGAGGGTGCGGCTGTCGGACAGGTTTGCTATGTGAACAAAATTCCGTTCGCGGTTAT
>SVUC01000100.1 GCA_015063455.1 Oscillospiraceae bacterium | reverse complement strand
GGACCACAAGCGCGCAGGTGACAACGATACGGGGCTGAACACAGGCGGTATGGGAACAGTTGCACCTAATCCCTACTACACTCCCGAGATTGCTGAAAGATGTATGCGCGAGATCTTTCTCCCGACGATCAACGCTATGAAGTCAGAAGGAAGAGTATTCAAGGGTTGTCTCTACTTTGGTCT
The DNA here is from genome assembly GCA_015063455.1 of Oscillospiraceae bacterium. Classification (GTDB taxonomy): domain Bacteria; phylum Bacillota; class Clostridia; order Oscillospirales; family CAG-272; genus UMGS1696. The sequence goes on along the minus strand of SVUC01000100.1, from coordinate 7,938 downwards.
TATGATTACCAAAGACGGTCCTAAGGTTATCGAATACAACTGTCGTTTCGGTGACCCTGAAACTCAGGTAGTTCTTCCTCTTCTTGACTCTGATCTCTTCACTATTATGAAGGCTACCGCCGCAGGTACGCTTTCCGAGACTGAAGTTAAATGGAAAAACGCGCACGCTTGCTGTGTTATTATGGCTTCAAACGGTTACCCCTCAAAGTATGAGACAGGATTCCCGATCGCCCTTCCTGACGCTCCGAAGCACGATGCTGAAGTATTTGTTGCAGGTGCAAAGATCAAGGATGGTGTTCTTGTAACAGGCGGTGGACGAGTTCTCGGTGTTACCGCTGTTGCAAAAACTCTTGATGAGGCTATTGCTAACGCATATGATGCAGCCGCTGACGTAAAATTTGAAAACGCTTATATGAGACACGACATCGGTCAGCGCGCTCTTATGGCTAATAAATGAGGTATTAAAATGGTTTACAGAATATATGTTGAAAAGCGCGAAGGTCTTACTGTTGAGGCTGATGCGCTTAAGTCCGATATTTCTTCATTTCTCGGAATCAAATCTGTTACTAATGTAAGAATCCAGAACAGATATGATGCTGAAGAGATTACTCCCGAGCTTTTTGAGTATGCTAAAACAACAGTGTTCTCCGAGCCTCAGGTAGATGTGATTTTTGATGATCTCACATCAAACGACGGTGACACCGTTTTTGCGGTAGAATATCTCCCCGGACAGTATGACCAGAGAGCTGACTCCGCTTCACAGTGTATTCAGATTATCTCTATGGGCACACGTCCTATCGTTCGTACAGCGAGAATTTATATTTTATCAGGTGACATCTCCGCAGATGAGCTTGCAAGAATAAAGAAGCACGTTATCAACCCCGTTGAATCCCGTGAAGCTTCCCTTGAAGAAAAAGAAACTCTCATCTCCGAATACGATGTTCCCGCTGATGTTGCTGTTCTCGACGGCTTCTGCGATATGACAGAGGACGATCTTTCGTCTTTTGTTGCAAAATACGGTCTCGCTATGGACTCTGATGACCTCAGATTTACAAGAGATTACTTCAAGTCTGAAGGTCGATGCCCGACTCTTACAGAAATCAAGATGATCGATACATACTGGTCTGACCACTGCCGTCACACCACGTTCCTTACAACGATCGACAATGTAAAGTTCTGCGATCCCCTTCTCGAATCTGCATTTGAAAGATATAAGGCTGTTCGTAAGTCTCTCGGACGTGAACACAAGCCGATCAATCTTATGGATCTCGCTACAGTTGCAGTTCGTCAGCTAAAGGCTGATGGAAAAATCCCGAGAATCGACGAATCTGAGGAGATCAACGCTTGCACAGTTGAAATCGACGTTGACGTTGAAGGAAAAACTGAAAAGTGGCTTCTTCTTTTCAAAAATGAAACACACAACCATCCTACAGAAATCGAGCCCTTCGGTGGTGCTGCTACCTGTATCGGTGGTGCGATCCGTGACCCGCTTTCAGGACGTTCATATGTTTATGCGGCTATGCGCGTAACAGGTGCAGGCGATCCTACAAAACCGATTGAAGAAACGATCCCCGGAAAGCTTCCTCAGAAGAAGCTTGTAACAACAGCCGCTGCCGGTTACAGCTCATACGGTAACCAGATCGGTCTCGCAACAGGTCAGGTAAGTGAACTCTATCATCCCGGTTATGTTGCAAAGAGAATGGAAATCGGTGCTGTCATTGCAGCTGCTCCAAAGGAAAATGTTCGCCGCGAATGTCCCATTCCAGGAGATATCGTAATTCTCCTCGGCGGCCGCACAGGACGTGACGGATGCGGCGGTGCTACAGGTTCTTCAAAATCTCACAATCTCCACTCTCTCGAATCTTGCGGAGCTGAAGTTCAGAAAGGTAACGCACCTGAAGAAAGAAAGCTTCAGAGACTTTTCAGAAATCCCGAAGCCTCCCTTCTCATCAAGAGATGTAATGACTTTGGCGCAGGCGGTGTTTCGGTTGCTATCGGCGAGCTTGCTGACGGTCTCTCGATCAATCTCGATATGGTTCCGAAAAAGTACGATGGCCTCGACGGAACCGAGCTTGCAATCAGCGAATCTCAGGAAAGAATGGCTGTTGTTGTTGCAAAGGAAGACGCTGAAAAGTTTATTGCGCTTGCAAACGGCGAAAACCTTGAAGCAACTATCGTTGCATCTGTAACAGACACAAACCGTCTCACGATGACATGGAGAGGTAAGACTATCGTTGATCTCTCCCGCGAATTCCTCAACTCTAACGGGGCTGAAAAGCACATTGACATCGCTCCCACAGCACCTGTTAAGCCTACAAAGGCCATCCCTTCTGATTTTGTAAGCGGTATGAAAGCTCTTGCGTCAGATCTCAACGTATGCTCCCAGAGAGGTCTTTCTGAAAGATTTGACTCAACTATCGGTGCGGGTACTGTTATGATGCCTTTCGGCGGTAAGTATCAGGAGACACCTTCTCAGGCAATGGTTCACAAGATCTCAATTGAAGATCGTGATACGTCTACAGTTTCCTTTATGGCATGGGGTTACAACCCTTATATTGCTGAGCAGAGCCCTTATCATTCTGCATATCTCGCAGTTGTAGAATCCGTTTCTAAGCTAATTGCGGCGGGTGCTTCTTACAATGAAGTTTACCTCACATTCCAGGAATACTTCGAAAAGCCTCTCCGTTCTGGCGAAAGATGGGGCAAGCCTCTTGCAGCGCTCCTCGGTGCATTCACAGCACAGCTTGAACTCGGTATCGGTTCGATTGGCGGAAAAGACTCTATGAGTGGTTCGTTTGAAGATCTCGATGTTCCTCCGACACTCGTTTCGTTTGCTGTAACAACTGATAACATCTCAACTGTTACAACTCCCGAGTTCAAATCTGCAGGTCACAAGATTGCTCTTCTCACTCCCGAATATGATAAAAACGGTCTCCCGACTGCTGATTCACTCATCAAGAATTACAATACAGTATATTCTCTTATCAAATCAGGCAAGATTGCTGCAGCCTACACTCCCACATACGGCGGTATAGCGGAAGCAATTATGAAGATGTCGCTCGGTAACCGTATTGGTGCACAGATCGACGCATCCGTTTCAGCGGAAGATCTCTTCGGCTACAAATACGGTGCATTCGTTCTCGAATGTACAGAAGAGATTGACGGTCTTACTTATATTGGTCACACTGTCGAAGAATATGAGCTTTCTCACGGTGAACTCAATGTTTGCATGTGCGAGCTTGAAGAGATCTACGACAGCGTTCTCGAAGGTGTATATCCTGTCAATGCAAAGTCTCAGGACAATAGTGAAAAGGTCGAAAACATCTGCGCAAAGGAATACACAAGAGTTAAAACAACCAAAAAATTCGCTCGTCCGAGAATCCTTATTCCCGTATTCCCGGGTACAAACTGCGAATATGACACAGCTAAGGCTCTCGCTCGCGCAGGATTTGAGCCTGAAATCGTTATTGTTCGCAACATTACTCCCTCTGCAGTTGCTGAATCAATTGATTACTTTGCAAACGCAGTAAAGAACGCTCAGGCGATATTCATTCCCGGCGGATTCTCCGGTGGAGATGAGCCCGATGGAAGCGGTAAGTTTATTACAGCGTTCTTCCGCAACGGTGCGGTTAAGGAAGAGACAAACAAGCTTCTCAAGGTTCGTGAAGGACTTATGTGCGGTATCTGTAATGGCTTCCAGGCGATAGTTAAGCTCGGTCTTGTTCCCTACGGTGAGATCATTGATACAGACGAAAACTGCCCGACTCTTACATTTAACAAGATCGGTCGTCACCAGTCGAGAATCGTTCATACAAGAATTGCATCTAACAAGTCTCCTTGGCTTGCTGCAACTCAGGTTGGCGAAGTTTACAACGTAGCTATCTCTCACGGTGAAGGTCGTTTCATAGCAAACGACAACGTCCTTACAGATCTTATTGCAAACGGTCAGATCGCTACTCAGTATACTGATCTCAGTGGTCAGGCTACTATGGATATCAACTTTAACCCCAACGGATCAACTCTTGCAATCGAAGGTATCACATCCCCCGATGGACGTGTCCTCGGTAAAATGGGTCATACAGAACGTTACAATCCCGGACTTTACGCGAATGTTCCCGGTGAATACGATCTCAAGCTCTTTGAATCTGCTGCCAAATACTTCAGATAAAATTTTAACTCCCGTTATTTTGTATAACGGGAGTTTTTCTGTCTGATTAATTAAGAAAATCTCTTGCGAAATCTGTGTTATTATGTTATAATTATTCCAGTTTTATAATCTATTTTTGATCTGCGAGGTTTAATATGATTGCCAATATCGTTTCAGTTCACGTAAAAGAAGAAAATATTAATGATTTTAAAATTGCTTCAACAGCTAATCACTTAGGTACAAGAAAAGAAGCAGGAAATGTCCGTTTCGACGTTCTTCAATCCAAAGAAGATCCCACAAGATTTACCCTTTATGAAGTCTTTATGACTCAGGAGGATGTGGATTTTCATAAAACCACAGAACACTACAAAACTTGGCGTGACACAGTAGCACCGTATATGGCAGAGCCTCGCTCCGCTGTTACACGTGAGATTATTTGCTGTGACGTTCCCGAGAAGTCCGCTGACTGATAATTAATTCATATCAAAAAATAAGGCTATCCTATGAAATCTCACAAAAAGATAAAAAATATGATAGTGTTTGCTATGCTTGGGGCAATACTGTTTGCAGGAAAGATCGTATTTGAAGCTGTTCCGAATATTCATCCTGTAGCTTGTCTTATTATGGTTTACACTGTCGTTTACAGAAGGCTCGCTCTGATACCGATATACATTTTCGTGTTTTTATTCGGTTTATTCTATGGATTTTCAACCTGGTGGCTCCCTTATCTCTACATCTGGACGGTTCTTTGGGGTATGACAATGCTGCTCCCGAAGAATATGCCACCAAAGATCGCTATGGTAGTTTACCCTGTGATATGTGGTCTGTTTGGTCTATTATACGGAACGTTTTATGCACCCGCACAGGCTATCTTATTCCATTTCAATTTCAAGACAACACTTGCGTGGATAGCCTCAGGACTGCCGTTTGATGCTCTTCACGGGATTGGCAACTTAGCGATGGGGATTCTTATTTATCCTTTATCAAAAGCACTGAGTATAATTGACAAAAATTATAGTTGTTTTGTTAATAAAGTAACACTTTATTTATAAGAATAATTCTCCCTTCCAATGAGGTCACTACTATGTATGAACTTAGAAGTAAATATGTTTCTATTTCCGTGAATCATTTTGGTGAAATATGTTCTATTAAAAATCTTGAATCAAAAAAAGATCTTATATCCAGCCCTTTTGTCCCATTTGATCTATGGTGCGAGTCCTATGCAAAGCTTGGACAATATCCTAAAGAACCTGAAGAATTCTTCAAAAAAAGGCTTATTTTCGATTTTTGCAGTTGTAATATTGTTGATAATGTCATGACACTTGAATATTCGTGTGCAGAAGTAAACGTGAGAATTGGTATCAAGCTTGATAAACATGAGATCGGTTTAACAATGCAGATGCTAAAAAATGCGGTGTCTGATCAAGATTTTCTTCCGATATTCCCTAAAATAGACAATATTAATATCAACGAAAATAAAAACGGTAAGATGCTCGTTATGGAAGAAGCAGGATGTGTTGCCAACTGTTGGAAAGCTCGCGGTGGTTTTTACGGTGACTCAAGACAGCACAGTGCTCAGTTCGGTTGTTTATTTGACGATGAATCTTGCTTTGGTTTCCTCATTAAAGATACTGAGTTCAGAGGAAAAGACATCTGCTACAGAAAGCCATCATTTGAAGTGCGTTGGATAACAGAAAACCAAATAGAAAATGGACAAATAATGACACTTCCCGAAACATCATTACTTGTATACACAGGAAGCTGGATAAAAACTGCCGAAGCATACGGAGATTGGTTCAGGGATAACTTCACGTCGGATCCTGTTCCTGACTGGGTAATGGATGATACTGTACGTGGTTCACAGTGGACTATGAAACGACTTCCGGGAGAGTCCATCGGTACATATTCATCCTTTGATGAACTTGAAGAGGGGTGCATATATTATCCCTATGATTTAGTAGAATATTGTTTCTATTGTCAAAGAAGTGCTGAAACGCCGGCAAGGGAACAAAGTGTTAACGGTATATATAGGCGACATACTGATGGATGGAACGAGATTAGATCCGATCTCGGTGGAGCTGAAGCAATGCGACGCGGTATAGATAAACTTCACAAGATGGACAAACACGCTGTGTTGTACATCGAGTTCTTGATTGTACCAATGGAAAGTGATCTATACATTCACAAACCCGAGGCTATAATATGGATCTATCTCGATGAAAATCAGCAGCGTATGCACGATTATGAAAACGAGTATTTCTTCCATCAGTGTCCGGGGACAGGATGGGCGGATCATTTGGCTGAGATGACTGCACGTCTGATTCGTGAAACTAACTGTGACGGTATTCGTCTCGACAGTTGCGGTTCAAAGTTTGCTCCCTGCTACAACAAAAATCACTGCCACAGCTCTCCGTATGACTACAACAAGTGGTTGTTTGAGCTTATCGAAAAAGTAGCAAAAGCAGCTCGTGCTGTAAAACCCGACATTATTTTATCCACAGAATTCCCACTCGATTATTTCTCAATTCATTTCAACGAAGCACTTCACCGTTATAAAGTACATGAGGGTCCGGCACCTTTGACAGTCGCTTTCCCAAATTACAGAATTTCTGATATCACGGATAATTTAATCTCTCGACTCAAAATGCTATTGCGTAAGGGGCCAACATGTTATCTTCCGTGGATTGAAAAGCACTATTCGGTTAAGAAAATTTTCCAAAGAGGAAAAGTACAAGAGGATGCAAAATCCACATTAAACGGATCACAGTGCCGTAGGTTAAGTCTTAACGGTGAGGATCTGCTCATATATATTCGTTCTGACGCTGACAATTTTATTAAATCATCATTAGAGGATGCAGCAAACTATAATCTACTCGAAACCACGATTGAATGTCCACTTGACTATGTTCCCGCTGAAGTATATGAGCTTGATATTTTCCGTTCTATAACGAATAAGCTTGAGTTTAATTATAAAAACGGAATATTCTCTGCAAACATTTCATCCCCTCTTTCACTCATATATATACGACGTGACATAGGCGGTATTCTTCTTAATATTGAAGCTGAAGAGCATTCAGATGATGAGTATGAGTTTTCCATAACATCTCCATCTGAATCTGATACTGATATCCGCAAAGCGACGATCACAGTAAAAGAGCTGTATTCATATGAGGGTTACGACTCAATTGAGTGTATTGTACCCGGCAAAATAAAGATAAAACTTCCCAGTACCTGTCAAGCGGGTAAATACCGTTTCTTATTCCACGGAGACACAATTACGCCTGCAATGAAAATAATTGACAAAAAAATCTCAGCTCAATTTCTTGATTAAAAATAAAAAAACTCAGTTCAAAATGAAATGCGCCCCAAAAGTTAGACGATATGATATAATAAATCATAACGCCAAACAGGGGGTGCATTCTTCATGCCTAAGGGAAAGCCGAACAAAAGATACACAGGAGAATTCAAACAGATGGTTGTAGAAGCAGTCATCAAAGAGAAAATGAGTTATGCCGAAGCAGCCAGAATATATGAAATCAGTGATCATCACCGGATACCAAATTGGGAACGAATCTATCTGGAAGAAGGCCCGGAAGGATTGTACATAGAGCGTCGCGGTCGGAAGAGTACAGGCCGTCCGCATAAACTGCCGGAGAAGGTAGAAGAAGATCTTCTTGCAGAAGTACAGCGTCTGAGAGCAGAAAACGAATACCTAAAAAACTTGCAAGCCTTGGTTATGGAAAGAGAGCGGCACCAGAAGAAAAAACAAAGGTGATCCAGAAACTGAGGCA
>SVUC01000099.1 GCA_015063455.1 Oscillospiraceae bacterium | reverse complement strand
ATAGTGCCTACTTATAAAGAAGCAATGAATGCAATGCACATGGGATTTACCCGTTATTTAAAGTGTCCGAATTGCAACAAACGTACTTGGTGCAAGAAAATATTGAAGAAGTAAATTCCAATTTATCAAGCAGAACAGCGTTGAATGTTGGTGTAATTTTGGTGCAAATTTGGTGCAACACTTTATGCGACGATACTCACGATATTTACAATATCGTACGAAAACACACGATAAATGCACGATATCACACGATATTTCACGTTATTTCACGTTATTCACGATATCAAACGGTATTGCTAAAACTCCAAGAGATAAGTTTACCCGATTGGGATTATTTCGATACAAAAACAGCACTCATTTCAGTGGGTGCTGTTTTTCGTTTTTCGCAGGTGAGGGTGGTTCAATTTACAAAAAATCACACCGTACAGTTTACTTTGGGTTAGAATTATGGTACAATTGAAGTGGAAAACAAGCTTAAATTCGGTGGAGGTTTTGCTTATGAAAAAAACGTTTGCTTTGTTTCTGTGTATGTTATTAATAACGTCCCTTGTTGGATGTTCTTCTGACAAGCTGTTAAAACCTAAAACCAATCTTGAATTTTGGATTGCTGAAAATGTGGAAAATTTCGATTTTTCAGAGTATCAAGAAAAATTTGGTTTGATGGGAGGTCGTCAATATTACGGAAAGGGCTACACCCCAACGATCAATGAAAACGGAGAACAGATCGATCCCGAAGAATGTGTAATTTATACCGTTACAAATTATCCCGATTATACAAGCCGCAACAGCCACATCACACAAATTGTGATAACTGATCCAAGTGTTACCGTATATGGTCTCACGATACACTCCTCAAGCGGAGAAATAGAAACGGTGCTTAAAAATCACGGTTTCAAATCCGGCAGAATCGGCAAAAGAGAATGGGTAAAGGGCAAATTCCACATTGTATTTACAGAGGAAGCTATTACTATAAGCGTTGATGTAAGCAATTTCTGGAGAATCCAATTCTGATCGCAAAATCCAAGTTTATCGGCAAGAAGAACTTCCCCTATGCTTGATCTGTTCAAACAATTCACTCAAGCATCCTTATGCAATTATATGTATTGACAAAAAAATCATCACATCTCAATATTTTTCTACTATTTTCGCCAAAAACATTGACAACAACAGCTCAAAGAGATATAATATATACATAGAAGCAAAAATCAATTTTATTTTTCTCTGGAGGTATTCTATTATGAAATCCTGTCCGAATTGCCATCTCAATTACGATGACACAGTAAGCATTTGTGCTCAGTGCGGCACTACCCTCACATACGTTGCGGATTCCACAGATCACACCGCACGTTTCACAAAGGAAGACATTTCCTCAAACAAGGTCCTCGCAATGATTCCTTATCTTATGGGCTGGGTTGGCATCATCATCGCGCTCCTTGCAAGCGGAACATCTGAGTACGCATCCTTCCACGTAAAGCAGGCTCTTAAGATCCAGGTAGTTACGATCCTTTCTGTACTCCTTAACATCGTTCCCCTCCTCGGTACGATCGCATTCGGAATCCTCGGTGTTGTATTATTTGTTGTCAACATCATCTGCTTCGTAAATGTTTGCAAAGGTCTCGCTAAAGAGCCTCTTATTGTAAGCAGCATTCCTTTCCTCAAATAATAATTATTCAAGACAGCCTTCGGGGCTGTCTTTTTTTATTTACATTATGGAGATTATGTGCTATAATGTCATTTGTACAACCTAAGCACTACGCAGGCAGGAAAACAAAAATGTCATCCTACAAATATATTACTCTGAGAGAAAAATGCGAGCTGAAAGCATCAGCTGCCGAATGGTTTCACGAAAAGTGGGGAGTTCCGACCGAGGCTTATCTCGAATGTATGGACTCTTATTTGAATGGAGAAACCGAATACGGCTGGTATCTTTGCTTAGACGGAGACACGATAATCGGCGGGCTCGGAGTTATCGAAAACGATTTTCACTCCAGAAAAGATCTCACGCCAAATGTATGTGCAGTCTACACCGATAAAAAATACCGAAATCAAGGGATCGCAGGAAATCTTTTGAATATGGTTGCAGAAGATATGAGATCCAAGGGGATATCTCCGATATATCTTCTCACCGATCACACAGATTTTTATGAAAAATACGGATGGGAATTCTTGTGTATGGTTCAAGGAGACGGTGAATCTGAGATGTCAAGAATGTACATTCACAGATAATTATTTGAGAGGTAAAATATATGAAAAGAAACCGCATCGTCACACTTCTTATTGCCGTAGGCACAGCGCTTCTGCTCACATCACTTTCCCTTACTATAAATTCAACAGCAAACAAAAGCATAATCGGCGGAGCGGACTTTCCCACGTTCCTGTTCATTTTCTCAAGTGAGCGTGGCGGACTTTATCTCGCTCTCACCTGTGCAGCCATCATTATCATCATCGCTGCATTGATCGTTCATTTCACAAAAAACAAGACCGGTAGAAAGTAAAACCATATACGACAAAGAGTGACACACAATGGACAACAAAAACTATATCAAATGGATCCGCAGCAAAGTCGGGCACGAAAAAATCATCCTCGTCTTCGCGGGCGGATGTGTTTTCAATGAAAAAGGCGAAATATTACTTCAAAAACGTGGGGATTTCAACAAATGGGGTTTCCCGGGCGGTGCAGTTGAGCTTGGAGAAGCTCCTGAGGATACCGCGGTCCGAGAAGTAAAAGAAGAGACCGGACTTGATGTCAAGATAGATCGGCTGATCGGCGTATATTCAGAACCGGATTTCGTCTATCCGAACGGAGATACGGCGCACAGTATCTGTATCGCATATGAAATGCATATTATTGGCGGAGCTCTCTCTTGTGACGGTGATGAATCAACAGATCTGAAATTCTTCCCCCTCAAGCGTACTCCCGCCCTTTTCTGCAAACAGCACGAAGATCTGATGGCTGACATAAAAACACATAAAAATCATAGCAGCACAAGGTAAACTCAAATGAAGAAAAACTACTTATACGCGATCATAACCGTATTTCTCTGGTCATCAATGTCACCTCTTGTCAAGGTTCTCTTGGGCGGTGTACCGAATCTGCAGATTATCTCTGTCTGCAGCTATTTTTCCGTCCTGTTCCTTCTGCTTCTGAACATCAAAACAGGATCGATCAAAGAGATGAAAAAGCTGAGAGCAAAGGATTATCTGATAATTTGCTCCCTCGGTTTTCTCGGAATATTCCTGTACACCGTTCTTTACTACTACGGTCTCTCTCAGCTCACAGCGCACGAGGCGTGTATTCTCAATTACCTCTGGCCGATAATGCTCGTGATATTCTCCTGTATTATTCTCAAAGAAAAAATGACCGTTATGAAGGGCGTTGCAATGCTCTGCTCTTTCCTCGGAATCGTATTTCTCTCCACAGGAGACAGCGTAACATCAGGCGGAAACCGAGTTGTCGGAATAATCTGCTGTGTCTCAGCAGCCGCTTGTTACGGTCTTTTCTCCGTCCTCAACAAAAAGGCTGACTACAATCAGAACGTTTTTATGATGCTCGTGTGGGCTGTCGCTGCCATCGGATCTACTGTAACAGGACTAATCTTCGAGGATTGGGTAGCTATAGAAGGAGTTTCGTGGATCGGATTCATCTGGCTCGGCGTATTTGTAAAAGCGCTCGGATATCTCCTGTGGGCACTCGCCCTGAAGGGTACTGCAGAAAGCTCAAAAATTGCAAATCTCGCATTCCTCACACCGTTCATCGCCCTTTTGATCTCAGCTGTTTTCTTAAAAGAGCACGTAAGTATCGGCGCACTCTTCGCGCTTGTGTTCATCATAGGCGGTATTCTTCTGCAGAATTTCGTCGAAGGAAGAAAGAAACATAAAATGTAAGCTGAAGAAAAAGTCTGCGAAGATACAGTTGTGAAAATCGAAGAAAATTTGGTAGATATTCCCGATGCCCCGTAGACTTTTTGTGAATTTTGTGTTATACTATATTAAATAAGTGTATAAACTATTGAAACAGGAGAAAGATTATGGCAGTAAGACAGCGCCGCCGCACAACAGATACAACAGAAAGTATCCGTGCCGTCATCGGAAGGATTTTTTCCTGCGGTGATTTTTCTCCATACGAGTTTCCTCTTCCCTCAGAAAAGGGTGCTCAGCTTTCTATGACAGGTGAAATCATAGCTTACGGCAACAGCGGAGAGTTCAATTCCGATGCCCTCAGAGCAGTTCTCAGCTCTATTCCGTCGGTACGCCCGTCAACAGACCGCGATATCGAAAGATATACTAAAAAGAATTGCTACACGGTCCTCTGCGGAGACTGCGACCGTTCTGTTGCTATGATCTCAGCTATTACCGAGATGCTGAATGCGGGGATCACAAAGATCATAATTGCGGCAGATACCCCGACAGAGAGAGACAATATCGTACAGTCACTCACTCTGATGCGCGCAGGAATCGACGGGACCGATATATCCGCTTACCGCGCAGACGATTACGAATCATTCGTAAAATACAAAGCGTCAGCAACGATCTGCGGATTTCTCACATCAGACACACCCGAGATCTTCGTTCTCAGCCGAGACTGCTTCTCGCGCAAGAATAATATTATAAACCGTCATCCCTCAGATGATCCGGAAGAAAAATCTCTCGCTGAGGTGATCGGCCTTGCACATGCGGCTGTCATTTGTTCAAGCCCCACGATCTCCAGCGGACGTACTCTCGCGCGAATATCTGAAGTGTTCTCCCCGATCGTCACGATGATCTTCTCAAGTGAAGTGAAAAATCTCCGTGACGCAGTAATATTCCGTCCCGAAACTGTAACGAAAGCACACAAAACCGACTCCCCCTCTGAATTTGAGCAGATAATGTTCTGATACAAAAAAGTCGATAATTTCTTTGATATATTTTCTCGGAAAACACTTGACAAATCGAAACAATTATAGTATAATCTATATCGTTGGTGATATGGCGACATAGCCAAGCGGTAAGGCAGAAGTCTGCAAAACTTTTATTCCCCAGTTCGATTCTGGGTGTCGCCTTTTGAAAAATCCGAAAGCAAATGCTTTCGGGTTTTTTATTTCAAAATACTCCGATTATAGAAAACCAAATTTCCGATCAACCTATGCCGAATAAAACAAAGAGAGGACGATCATATGAAAAAGGAACTTCATCCCGACAATAATTCTGTTATTGATACGCATACGGATATCCAAAACAGTTTTATAAATAAAATTCGTACAGAAGGAATTACTGTCGCGCTCGAATACCTTCTTCCAATAAAGAACGGACGCGAATCAAGCTATCCGGCAACTGTCAGACTCTCATGGATACCCGACGGAGAAACCTCCTATAATTTTGAGATCTCGGAAAACGAAGACTTTTCCGACGCTTTTTGTGCGGTAACTGCCGAACCCTCCTTTACTCTGACCAACTTAAAAGTAGGTCAAAAATACTATTGGAGAGTAAACTGTGGCGACGCCTACACATTCGAAACAGAAGACAATCGTTTCCGTTTCATCAAAGTAGAAGGCGCGTTGAACGTCCGCGACCTTGGAGGCATTAACATAAAGCAAGGCTTGATATACCGCGGAAGTGAAATAGAGGGTGATTATCAAGCAACCGAAAACGGAATACATACTTTAAAAAATCAACTTCGCATAAAAACCGAGATCAATCTGCGCAAAGAATCCGACAGTTCCCGAAACACCTCCTCTATAGGCAGTGATGTACAGTACAAATATCTGCCGTACCGTCCGTACTGCGAAATTTTTGAGGAAGAACATCGCGTCGGACTTGTCAAAATAATGGAGACTCTTTCCAGCGAGGAAAACTATCCTGTCTACATTCACTGTCTCGGCGGTGCGGACAGAACGGGTATGATCGCCATTTTCCTCCGTGCTTTGCTTGGAGAATCGGACGAAGATATTTTCACTGATTACGACCTAACCTCTCTTTCCTCAAACGCTTTCGGGCTTGCAGAAGGGGTATCTGACAGTGGATTCCGCAATCACACTGCTGATTATTTCAAAAATTTCCACAACGCTATCAGCGCATACGGTGGCAAAACACTTGCCGAAAATATTGAAGCGTTTGTACTCGAATGCGGTGTGAACCCCGAAACAATAGAAAAAATAAGAAATATTTTAAGAAAATAACTGCTGTCTCCCTTTATCATATTTTACCGACTGAGTTTGCGGTCGTCTCCGATAGCGGTAACCGTTATTTGCCGGATGCCGTCGGGGGGAAAAGTGCCAGCGAAAAAGAAACTGCTCTGTAATCTTGAACATCTTCTCTTATGCGGAATGTTGTACGTCTTATGCTATCTTTTATTCGGAAATTGGTATTAAAAAATACCGTACTGTAACATTGATCGGAGTTTATCATGAACACATTACTTAATATCTTCTCTGTGATCCTGTATGTTATTGTGAGGATCCTTGTCTCACTGTTGGTCATATGGATAATCAAAAAACAGTTCCGTGCACTTCTGACCCAAAGTATGAATAAAGCTCTTATCATTTGCGCCTCCGCGGTAGCAGCCGATTTTGTTCTGCTTGACACAATAAGATACATATTAAAGGATGGTACATCTACGATACTGTTTTTGCCTGCCTGTCTTCCGATATGTGTTATGACTACTGTTTTTTATTCATTCAAGGATACGGGTAAAGGCCAAAAAGGAACCGTCATTACTTTTCTCATATGTGTCCCGCTTTTGATATTTGCCGTATTTGCGGAAGTTCTTTCATTTATTAATTTATAATATAACCTCTTCAGCTCACGTTCTAAACCGAGCTGAATATTCTCACACAGTTCACTTGACAAACATATAATTTGTCGGTATAATGAATAGTGTCAATAAGATTTGCTTATAAGGAGTAAAGTTTATGGAAGAACATCTTTTCCTTGTCAATAACGACTTGACATATACCCCGTCGGCATATGTCAACAACAATGTATATCTCAAAATGGAAGCGGAAAAAGCAGAGCTTCCCACACTTGAGGAGGCGCTTCCGTATCTTCCGAAGCCTTTCTGGAACGGTCACGATGACGCAATCGCTTGTCACGATTATGCGTGGACTCTCGCGTTCAAAAACCTCAAAAAATCAAACGCCGAAACAGGTTTCGTTTCCAATTTCGCAGATACCGCATTCAATGATTTTCTGTTCATGTGGGACTCCTCATTCATTCTGATGTTCGGAAAATACGCCTCAAGAATTTTCAATTTCCAGAAAACTCTCGACAATTTCTACTCTCATCAGCATATGGACGGCTACATTTGCCGTGAGATCTGCCAAAAGGAGCCCGGTGAGCATTTCGCGCGTCACGACCCATCATCAACAGGACCTAACGTAATGCCGTGGTCAGAATGGGAATCATACTGCCAGACAGGTGATGTTGACCGTCTTGCAAAAATTTTTGATCCCCTTCTCGCATATCATCTGTGGCTCAAAGAATACCGCACATGGCCGGACGGTTCTTACTGGAATACCGGTTGGGGTTGCGGAATGGATAACCAGCCCAGACTTGAGAAAAAGTATGACCAGGGCTTCTCGCACGGTCATATGGTATGGATCGACACCTGTGTGCAGATGGTTCTTTCAGCAAAGATCCTTGTAAAGATATCAGAAATTCTCGGACGTCAGGATGATCCCGGAATACTTGAACTCAAAGAAGAAATCGAGCTTCTCACAAAAGTTATCAACGAAAAGCTCTGGTGCGAGGAAGATGCGTTCTATTATGATCTTTACAGAAACGGTAAACTCAATTATGTAAAATCTGTCGGCGCATACTGGGCTCTTATCGCAGATATTATCCCCGAGGACAGACTTGAGCGATTCGTTGCACATCTCGACAATCCGAAGGAATTCAAGCGTCCCTGCCGCGTCCCCACCCTCTCTGCCGATCATCCCTCATACAGAGAAGACGGTGACTATTGGTGTGGTTCTATTTGGGCTCCAACAAACTATATGGTTCTCAAAGGTCTTGAAAAGAACGGATACAACGCTCTCGCCCACGATATCGGTAAAAACTGTCTGGAAAATGTAGTTGAAGTGTTCAATAAAACAGAGACAATTTGGGAAAACTACGCTCCCGAAACCGCAAACCGCGGCTCCACTTCAAAATCAAAATTCATCGGTTGGTCAGGCCTTTTCCCGATCAGTATTATGTTCGAATACGTTTTCGGTATCCGCGCTCAGTCACGCGAGAAGAAGATCGTGTGGTACGTCAACCTCACAGAACGTCACGGCATAAACAATT
>SVUC01000098.1 GCA_015063455.1 Oscillospiraceae bacterium | reverse complement strand
GTCCTTCGATCGCGCGTCTGAGGGTAACCTCGTCAGCATATTCGAGATCTCCGCCTACAGGAACACCGTTTGCAATCCTTGTTACCTTGATTCCAAGTGGTGAGACAAGCTTTGCAATGTACATTGCAGTTGCTTCTCCCTCTACGGTGGGATTTGTCGCAAGAATAAGCTCTTCAATGTTTTCCTCACCCGACGAAATTCTCGAGAGCAGGGAAGCGATAGTCAACTTATCGGGTGTGATCTGCCTCATAGGTGAGATCGTACCGTGAAGAACGTGATAAACACCGTTGAACTGACGTGTCTTCTCAATAGAAATAACAGCCTTCGGATCTTCAACAACACAGACAACCGAATGGTCGCGCGAATCGGAAGAACAGACAGCACATACATCTTCCGTGGTTATGTTGCAGCATACGGAGCATTTGTGGATATCTCTTTTTGCTGCAAGTATTGCTTCCGCAAATTCTTCAGCTTCCTGCTCGGAAAAATTCAGTACACAAAACGCATATCTTGCAGCAGATTTTTTCCCAACACCGTCAAGCTTGCGGAACATATCGGTCAAACGCTCAAGCGGTTCAAGATTTTCTGTCATAACTTAAATCAGAACAGACCGGGCATACCGGGAAGGCTGAGGCTGCCTGTGATCTTGTTCATTTCCTCAGTATTTGTTGTATTTACCTTTTTGATAGCTTCGTTAACAGCTGCGGTGAGAATGTCAGCGAGTGTTTCTGTGTCATCGGGATCTACTACTTCGGGAGAGATCTCAATTGAGAGAATCTCTAGCTTACCGTTGATCTTAACGGAAACAACACCGCCGCCTGCCTTTACATCATATTCGCGGGCATCAAGATCTTCCTGAAGAGTTGCCATATCTTCCTGCATCTTCTGTGCCTGCTTGATCATACCCTGCATATTGGAGGGGCCGCCGCCCATACCCTTGGGAAGTTTTGCTTTCATATTGTTTTACCACCTTTTAAGTAATGTAAATTATTTCTGATTAAAATTCTTCAAGCTCGTCTATCGCGGGCTTCTTTTTCGGAAGGGCACCTGTTTCGATCGTGATCTCAGCGCCTGCTTCTGTGATTCCGCAGACTCTGAGTGCAGATTGAATAGATGACATCGAGGAAGACGCCGAGAGCATAGTTTTTGCAAAATCGTTGAGAGTCTTTATAACAACTTTTTTATTGTCATCGGATATGAAACAGTCGCAGTCATTAAGGAATCCAGCACATACAGGATTTTGAGAAGCGACTCTTTCTATAACGTCACCAAGATCAAGCACCTGCCGCATCTCGACCTTATTTACGGGAGCATTGCTGCTCTCAACTTGTGGTACCGAATCGGTTGATGCACTTGTTGTAACTTTAACCTGATCGACAGGCTTATTCTCTGTAATAACAGGGGCTGTTTCTCCGGATACATTCGGTAAAGGAGAGGATTCAAGGAGTACGAGCTTTTGTTCAAGAGCAGAGACTCTTGACAGTACTGCTTGTGTTGTTGCTTCTATAGAGGAATCTGCCATTTTTATCAGAGTCAGCTCAGCTGATAATCTTTTATTCTGCGGCAGACGTACCATTTCCTTCATTGCATCATCGAGCAGAGAGAAATGATATGTCAGCTTTTCTTTTGTGAATCTTCGTGATGCATCTGCAAGAAGCTTCATCTCAGGTTCAGTAAGATCAAGGTATGATGGCTTTTCCTCGTCCGAGAGATACTTGTAAACAAGCAGATCGCGCCAGAAGGAGATCAGTTCAGACCAGAATACTGAGATATCCTTGGAAGATGAGTCCACAGATTTTATGATTCCGAAAATTGATGAGATGTCATTGCGTGATACA
This sequence comes from Oscillospiraceae bacterium, assembly GCA_015063455.1. Classification (GTDB taxonomy): domain Bacteria; phylum Bacillota; class Clostridia; order Oscillospirales; family CAG-272; genus UMGS1696. The sequence goes on along the minus strand of SVUC01000098.1, from coordinate 6,437 downwards.
GCTACGGCAGTTTTATAGAGAATCTCAATACCCGTAAGACCGAGGATCTCGCTTACACGCTCGGGTGTTACATCATATCCGCCGGCAGAGCAGAGCTCAAATAAACTTATAGCATCTCGCATACCGCCCTGAGACTGCTTTGCGATGATCTTTGCCGCATTTTCGTCAAGAACCATATTTTCTTCTACAGCGATGTGAAGAAGTCTGGCAGCAATCACATCTGCCTTGATCCTTCTGAAATCGAAACGCTGACAGCGCGAAACAATAGTCGCAGGTAACTTGTGAAATTCAGTTGTTGCGAGAATAAATACGACGTGCTCCGGAGGCTCTTCGAGAGTTTTGAGAAGTGCATTGAACGCACTGACCGAGAGCATATGTACCTCGTCTATGATGTAAACACGCTTTTTAAGAGATGCAGGGGTATAAGATACCTCATCTCTTATATCTCTGATGTAGTCAACCCCATTGTTTGAGGCGGCATCCATCTCAAGAACATCCGTTGCATTTCCATCGTCAATAGATGTACAAGCAAAGCATTTTCCACAAGGGTTGCCGTCTACAGGATCTTCACAGTTCAAAGCCTTTGCGAGAATCTTTGCACATGATGTTTTACCTGTTCCGCGAGGTCCGCAAAAAAGATAAGCATGTGAAAACTTCGAGGTTTTTGATTCGTATTTCAGTACAGAGGTAACGTGATCTTCACCGCATACATCATCAAAAATACGCGGTCTGTATTTTCTGTATAATGCCTGATGCAAAAGATACACATCCTTTATTAAAAAATAGGCAAAATAACTCGCAAATCAAGACCATACACCCAAAGATCGATGAAAACTTACGCACGACACCATAGTTCCTGCTCAAAACAGGCTACCCTGCGGCACATCAACGTAACTGCTTAATGCTGCTTGGTTCCCCACCTGACATGGTTCACAGGCGCTGATCGCGCAAGACCCGTTCGTCAACACATTCCGTATGGTACAGACTACGCAAGCTTTGACCTCAAATCGGGAATCCACCCTCGCTGTAGCGGACTTCGAGTACAGGGACCCGCTGCTCCCCCGGCTGGTATGGCCTTGATTCACGAGTTATTTTGCTTGCATTACCAACATATTATATCATAATTGCCCGTGAAAAGCAATATGATATATGACAAATTCACTTTTTGTTTATATTTTTATTTAACATTCCTGATTCCGTAAATTCCGTCACATCCGAGGTCAGATTCAATTTTCAGAAGTCTGTTGTATTTCGCACATCTTTCAGAACGTGTAGGAGCACCTGTTTTAATAAAACCTGCATTAAGCCCCACGGCAATATCCGCTATCGTTGAGTCTTCTGTTTCACCCGATCTGTGCGAAACGATCGTTTTGTATCCGTTCTCCTTCGCAAGTCTTACAACCTCGATCGTTTCTGTAAGTGTTCCGATCTGATTGGGTTTAACAAGAATAGAATTTCCACATTTTCTCTTGATTCCAGATTCAAGCTTCTTGGGGTTTGTTACAAAGTAATCGTCTCCGACAAGCATCATTGATGTTCCAAGAGACGCTGTCATTTCTCTCCATCCTTCATCATCATCTTCACCAAGCCCGTCCTCAACAGAAATGATTGGATATTTTCCGCAAAGTCTGCTGATCTCAGCTATCAATTCAGATGAAGAATATATCTTGCCGCTCTTCGGCAGAATATATTTTTCTCCGCTTGCCCACTCGCTTGACGCAACATCGAGTGCTATCTTTACCGTATCGGTATCATATCCTGCACTTGATATAGCCTGAACAATATAATCAAGTGCTTCATCAACTGACGAAAGGTTGGGCGCATAGCCACCCTCATCTCCAACTGTTGTAATGTGACCGTCGGATTTCAAAATTCTTCCGAGAGCTGCGTGTATCTCAGCACCCGCCCGAAGTGCTTCAGAGAACGTACCAAATTTCACAGGCATAATCATAAATTCCTGTATGTCAAGACTGTTTGCAGCGTGAGCTCCCCCGTTTAAGATATTCATCATCGGAATGGGAAGAGTTTTTCCGCTGATTCCTCCAATGTATCTGTAAAGTGGCATACAGTAATAGTTTGCAGCGGCCTTCGCAGCAGCGAGGGATACCGCAAGCATTGCATTCGCACCGAGTCTCGATTTATTTTCCGTGTCATCGAGATGGATCATACGGCAGTCAACAAGTCCAATGTCACACTTTATCCCTCGAAGCTCATCATTAATGAGACCGTTTGCATTTTCAACTGCGCGAAGTACACCTTTACCTGAGTATCGGTTGATGTCACCGTCTCTGAGCTCGTGTGCCTCATATTTACCTGTTGATGCCCCCGACGGAGCGGATGCAATACCGAAAGTCCCGTTTTCCAGAAAAACGGTAGCTTCAACTGTGGGATTTCCACGTGAATCGAGAATCTCACGTGCTTTGATCTTTTCAATTTTGTTTTTAAGAATCATTGATTTCACCTAACCTTTTGTATTTATTCTGCAGAAAGTATTATTATGTAATTCAAAAAAATTTATTCAAAAACATACTGTATGTTGTAATAATCATCTCCCGACAAGCATATACTTTATAATGTACACCTTTTTGGGAAATAATCCCAACACAAAAAAATAATAAGAAAGGCTGGAATATTATGACAATACATACAGTTCGTGCAGGGGACAGTATCTACTCAATCGCGAGAGAATACGGTGTTCCGCCGACAAGAATTATAACAGATAATCTCCTTGAAAATCCAAGCCGTCTCGCAGTAGGCGAGGATATTGTTATCCTTTTTCCAACGATAACACATACGGTTCGCGGAGGGGAAAACTTAAACTCGATCTCGGAAATGTACGGTGTCGATTTACTTAAACTTTATCAGAACAATCCAATACTTGGAGGCCGCTCGAATGTGTATCCCGGGCAGGTTCTAAATATTGAATACCGTGAGAGACCGCTGGGGGATATTTCAATGATCGGCTACGCATATCCTGCGATAGATGATACGGTACTTCGACGTACATTGCCGTATCTGACATATCTTTCGATTTTCTCATATGGGATAACGGAAAATGGAGAGCTTATACTACCTCAAATAACAAGGGAAGAGACACCTGAGGCGGCAGAGGAAAGACTCATCTCAACGTCGCGCGAGTACAGAACGGTTCCTCTCTTAACGCTGACAACAATTGGCGAAAGAGGAACATTCTCAGATGTATTCGCGGCTCGTCTCTTGTCTGACCCGTCATTGCAGCAGACTGTAATTGATAACGTGGTCGAGACAGTACGCTCTAAGGGTTACGGTGGAGTTGATGTTGACTTCGAATATATCCCAGAGGAGAATGCAGAGCAGTATGCATCCTTTGTATCTCATATAAATGAAGCACTCGGAGAAAATTATACAGTTACCGTCTCTCTTGCTCCAAAATATAGAAGCGATCAGCCCGGACTTCTCTACGGGGGACATAATTACCGTCTTCTTGGCGAAGCCGCTGATAATACACTTCTTATGACTTACGAATGGGGATACACATATGGACCACCACTTCCTGTTGCTCCATTAAATGAAGTAAGACGTGTCGTAGATTATGCTGTGACAGAGATTCCGAGAGATAAGATCCTCCTTGGAATACCAAACTACGGATACGATTGGGCTTTGCCTTACGAAAGGGGAGTTACACGAGCTGAAAACATCGGGAACATTGAAGCTGTTGCGAGAGCACTCGAGAGAGGGGCTGCGATAGAATATGATGAGACCGCACAGTCACCGTTTTTCAGATATTACGATCGACCGGAGACGTACAGCGATGCAGTTGAGCATATTGTGTGGTTTGAGAACGCAAGAAGCTCAGAGGCCAAACTGAGACTTGTGTCAGAATACGGACTATATGGGGCAGGAGTGTGGAATATAATGAAATATTACCCATCATTATGGCTTGTTCTGAACAGTTTGTACGAGATAAGAAAAGAATAATTATATTTGCAAGCCGTGTGAAAGTAACCATACGGCTTATTTAATTTACACTGAAAAAGCATTATAACACTTGACAGGTGCGAGCGGGATATATATAATTGTATATAAGAATATTATTGATTTGAGGTACAAATATGGACCAGAAAAACATAAACGTAACAAAAGAATTAATTGATTTTATAGAAAAATCCCCTACAGCATTCCACGCAGTAGATGAGATTTCAAAAATCCTTGACGACAACGGATTTGAGAGACTTTCCGAAGCTCAGAAATGGGACATCAAAAAAGGCGGACGTTATTACGTAACCCGAAATCTTTCATCTATAATCGCTTTTGCTGTTCCGAATGAGAATGCAGAATCATTTATGATCACAGCGAGCCATACCGACAGCCCAACATATAAACTCAAGGCTGAATCTGAGACCGAAGCATTCGGGAAGTATATAAAGCTCAACGTCGAAGGATACGGCGGAATGATCGCATCCTCATGGTTTGACAGACCTCTCTCGATTGCGGGCAGAGTTGTAGTTTCAGAAGACGGAATCATAAAGTCAAAGCTTGTGAAGATCGACAGAGATCTCGTTCTCATTCCAAATGTTGCAATACATCAAAACAGAAATATCAACACGGGATACGCATACAATGCGGCAGTTGATCTAATGCCTCTGTTCGCATCAAAAGAAAACAAGGGAAGCCTCAAGAAAATAATTGCAGACGAGATCGGATGCAGTGAAGAAAATATAAAATATTCCGATCTTTACCTCTATAACCGCACACACGGAACGATCTGGGGGGCGGACAACGAATTTTTCTCATCTCCGAGAATCGATAACCTTCAATGTGCATATACAACACTTCGTGGATTTGTGGACGCCGTTGAGTTAGGCGATTGCCTAATGATTCCTGTGTACTCCTCGTTTGATAATGAGGAAACAGGAAGCGCAACAAAACAGGGCGCAGGATCAATGTTCCTCAGTGACACGCTTGAAAAAATCGCCGTTTCACTCGGATTTGATTTAAGATGTGCGCTCGCATCATCGTTTATGGTATCAGCCGATAACGGTCACGCGAAGCACCCCAATCACCCCGAGCTTTCAGATTCACAGAACGTACCGCATATAAACGAAGGTGTTGTAATTAAAGCAAACGCTGCACAGAAGTATACAACAGACGCGCTCTCGGCAGCAATTTTTACAGAGATCTGCAAAAAAACAGAAGTTCCCACACAAAGCTTTGCAAATCGAAGCGATATGGCAGGCGGATCAACCCTCGGATCGATCTCAAACACCAATGTTGCTCTCAACACAGTTGACATAGGACTTGCCCAGCTTGCAATGCATTCCTCTTATGAGACAGCAGGAACAAAAGACAGTGTATATATGATTGAAGCAATAAAGGCGTTTTACAACACAAAGATAACGGTCGTTGAAGACGGAACTTATAAAATAAGCTGAATAACAGAAAATATCAAGAGGTATTGATATATTATTTCAATTTGCATAAAAAATCTTCATAAAGATTTTTATGTATATTAAATATTTATATTAAATACCTCTTGCATTTTTTTTATGGTATAATAAGGTAAAGGTACAGCAAATAGTGTTGCGCCTTGAATATTTATACATTTATACATCATAGGAGGTTTTACCTACAATGAAAAAGAAGATTTTAGCCATTATTTTGGCGCTGACACTGGCCGCCGGCCTGTTGTCATGGTCCGTATTTGCTGCTGCCGATCATGATGGTCATGAACTTGTGACAGTTTCTGGTGAGGAAGCAACATGTACAGAACCTGGTCTTACAGAGGGCACATGGTGTAACACATGCGGTCAATTTGTTTCTCATCAGAAGTATATTCCTGCCGTTGGTCATAAGGAAATAGACGTACCCGGTAGGGAAGCAACATGCACAGAACCTGGTCTTACAGCCGGTAAGTGGTGCACAGTATGTAACATGTTTACCGTAAACCAGAAAACAATTCCTGCAGGACACAAGGAAATTGATGTCCCCGGTAAGGAAGCAACATGTACAGAATCTGGACTTACAGCAGGTAAGTGGTGCAGCGTTTGTACAACATTTACCGTAAGTCAGAAAGATATTCCTGCTGCAGGTCATACTGAAGTAGATGTGCCTGGTAAGGAAGCAACATGCACAGAAAAGGGACTTACAGATGGCAAGTGGTGCAGTGTTTGTCATATGTTTACCGTAAGCCAGAAAGACATTCCCGCAACAGGTCATACTGAAGTAGATGTACCTGGTAAGGAAGCAACATGCACAGAGAAGGGACTTACAGACGGTAAGTGGTGTAGTGTTTGTCATATGTTTACCGTAAGCCAGAAAGACATTCCCGCAACAGGTCATACTGAAGTAGATGTACCCGGTAAGGAAGCAACATGCACAGAACCTGGTCTTACAGACGGTAAGTGGTGCAGTGTATGTAACATGTTTACCGTAAACCAGAAGGATATTCCCGCTGCAGG
>SVUC01000097.1 GCA_015063455.1 Oscillospiraceae bacterium | reverse complement strand
CAGCGTGTGATAATACATTCCTGCCGCATTCCCGAGCTGGATCACGTCCCCGATCTCGAGCTCCCCCGCACTCGCCTCCCTGCCGTAGGGCCCGACTTCTTTATTTGATGTTATAAAATTATAGAAAAACTGCACACCTGTCCACGCGGGAGCACGATTGGTGGGAGAAATATAGTACCATCCGAACGTCGGGGTATAATTCATCACGCACGATCCTGCATAAATGCACTGCGAGACAAAGTTCGTGCAGTCTCCGCCGATTCCGGAATAATTCTCAAAAAGCGGATTTCTGCCAAAAGCCCAGCGTCTTGCGTATTCGAGTGCCTTCTCACGATCATAAGTCATTGTCACAAGCATATTGTCCCCCGAAAACTGATCTTTATGAGACAATATATGAAATACGAGACGTGTTTATTACATACTGATTTCGGAACAGACTAACGGCCTGAACGCAGTTTTTTCAAAATATCTGCAATCTCGGTGTCTACCGCAAGAACTTCCTCTCGGAATTCTCTCGCCGACATTCTGAGAACACCCGATCTTACAGCCTGAAGCTGAATCAGAGCATCAGAGGTAATGACTCTTACGGAGTGATCGTTTCCGATATCGTTTACGAGCTTTTCAATATATGTGTCGCCCAGCTCGCCTTCCTTTGTGTAGACCACGTGGAGCCCGTGATAATCGAGCTTTCTCTCGACAGATCCCTTTACGTTGTATGCATCGAACACAACAACGATCTCTTTTTTCGTGTATCCGTGGTAGTTTGCAAGAATATCGCAGAGATGACGTCGTGCGTTCTCAAGATCGACCTCTGCAAGCTGTGCGAGCTCATCCCAAGCAAATATCACGTTGTACCCATCTATGATGTACAGCGATTTTTTATATTTCGTTTTTTTCACATCGGGAGTATGTGGTTTGTCCTTTACTTCACCATAAACCCGCCGTTTGATCGGTCCGAACTCCCTTTCCATTATGGCTTCAAGCTCTTTTTCATCAATATTGATATTGCGCTGTACTGATCTCGGCTCGATATTTTCTTCTATTACGATCTCGTCAGATCTGAGATCAAGCCCTTCGAGGTGCATATATCCTCTGACCTCACGCCAAGGAACGACAAATCCCGCCCCCCTTGCACAGAATACCGAATCGGGAGTATTGTCAATATCCGCTTCCGGATCATATGAGAATTGTGATAATACCTCATCTGTATTATGACACGGATAATATCCGCCGAATCGACAGGAGAATCTGCCTTTTCCGTGGGTATATGCCGCAACTGTCGCTGAATAGTCGCCAATCGTTGATACGGGTGCACGTCCCTGAAGGACTGACGTACCGAGTTCAGCCTCGTGTTCCTCAAACGTTCCTTCTCTTGCAAGAATGTCTGATATAGCACGTCCTACACACTCGCCGGGGATCTCAAGTTTGAATGAATAATACGGCTCGAGAAGAACACATTTGCCCATTTCTCTCGCGCACATAAGTCCGTGTCGTACCGCGCGGTATGTCGATTCACGGAAGTCACCGCCTACTGTGTGCTTGATATGCGCTCTTCCTGAGACAAGTGTAATCTTCATATCGGTTATCGGACTTCCCGTCAGAACTCCGAGATGTACTTTTTCTTCGAGATGAGTGAGAATAAGTCTCTGCCAATTCCGGTCAAGAAAGTTTTCGCTTACTGCCGAATCGAACACAAGTCCGCTTCCCTCTGGAAGTGGTTCGAGAAGAAGATGCACTTCCGAGTAATGTCTGAGAGGTTCAAAATGTCCCACGCCCTCCACAGATTCCGTTATTGTTTCCTTGTACATTATCCGTCCGTCATCAAATGATACATCTACACCGAATCTCTCAGAGATCAGACGGATGAGCACCTCGGTCTGTACTTGTCCCATTACCTGTGCGTGAATCTCACCGAATCTCTCGTTCCACACGATATGGAGAAGAGGCTCTTCTTCTTCGAGAAGGCGGAGCTTTTCAAGCATAATTCTCGGATCCGCATCCTTCGGCAAAGCTATGCGATATGTGAGAACAGGCTCAAGATACGGGCGGGACGAATGTTCTTCTTCTCCAAGCCCCTGTCCAGCATATGTTTCCTCAAGTCCGAGTACAGCACAAACGTCTCCCGCCTCTGCAAATTCTCTGTTTTCAAATTTTGCACCGGAATAGAAGCGAATACCGTTGATCTTCTCTTCTCTCTCCTCGCCGTCAGCGTTCATATACTTGATGGGCTTTCTGACAGCGAGCCGTCCGCCGGTAATCTTCATATAAGAAAGACGACCGCCCGATGAGTCGTGTCCTATTTTATAAACCTTCGCTGCAAACTCGTCGGGGTATTCTTTCGTTACGGTGTATTTTTCAAGTAATTCATAAAGCGCCGATACTCCTTCGAGTCTCAGACCGCTTCCGAACAAGCAAGGGAATATTTTTCTCTCCGATACAGCCCGCGCAACAGCAGAATCGGAAACACTTCCGTCACTCATGTATTCTTCAAGGAGCTCCTCGTCACACACCGCTGCGTTCTCATAAAACGATTCAGCCTTCGTGTCGGTAAAATCAACGATAGATGAGGAGAGATTTGCACGCAGTGATTCAAGGATCGCACCTTTATCAGAGTCGCGCAGATCCATTTTTGTGACAAAAACAAATGTCGGGACAGAATAGCTGTTGAGAAGATCCCACAATGTCTCGGTATGAGCCTGTACCCCCTCAGACCCGCTTATCACAAGGATAGCGTAATCGAGCACGGACAAAGTTCTCTCTGTCTCAGCAGAAAAGTCAACGTGACCGGGAGTATCGAGAAGAGTGATACAAAAATCGCCCGAATCGAGAATCGCCTGCTTTGAGAAAATTGTAATCCCGCGCTCACGCTCGATCTCGTGCGTGTCAAGAAAAGTACTTCTCGCGTCAACACGTCCGAGCTTTTTGATTTTACCCGTCGTATATAGAAGTGCCTCTGAAAGAGTTGTCTTTCCCGCATCGACGTGCGCGAGTATTCCGATAACCTGTTTTTTCACGTTGATCTCCTTTCTCTTAGTATAATTTTGTCACACAAATCCCAGTGACGATAAGGGAAACAAAAAGGAGTCTATCCTTTATCGGACAAACTCCTCACACAGCGGATTACGGGGCTCGAACCCGCCACCTCAACCTTGGCAAGGTTGCGCTCTACCAAATGAGCTAAATCCGCATACGGCTTTCACCGTTCTTTTGTTTTTGTGGTATGATGACGATTACTCAAAAACCAAACTATCATACCAAGTCCAAGTTTAACCTTGGAGATTACGAAGTAATCTCGTGGCATGATGACGATTATTCAAAAATCAGACTATCATACCAGGTCCAAATTTAACCTTGGAGATTACGAAGTAATCTCGTGGCATGATGACGATTACTCAAAAACCAGACTATCATACCAGGTCCAAGTTTAACCTTGGAGATTACGAAGTAATCTCGTGGCATGATGACGATTATTCAAAAATCAGACTATCATGCCCATCATGCCTCCGGTCGGAATCGAACCAACGACACGGGAATTTTCAATCCCCTGCTCTACCAACTGAGCTACAGAGGCGTAACACCAATCGGCTAACAGGATTACCACGAATGGTGACGACCCGAAGGGGACTCGAACCCCTGACCTCTAGCGTGACAGGCTAGCGTTCTAACCAACTGAACTACCGGGCCATTGAGCCAAGTCTGAGCTTGACTCTATGGAAACAATAGGGCTCGAACCTATGACCCTCTGCTTGTAAGGCAGATGCTCTCCCAGCTGAGCTATGCTTCCATAAGGCTTGCCGACTTGTGAAACTTACCAAACTGCCATCATTCTGCAACGGATATTTCCGTTACTCTTAACCGTTTGTTTTCCATCTCTCTTGTCGACGTTTGATATTATACCACATCAAATGCGCCTTGTCAATAGTTTTTTCGAAAAAATTTATTATTTTTCTTTTCTTTCTCCGAAAAGTTTCGGGAACATCGAATCGAATTCAAAATATCTGTCGACTATCTTGCCGAAAATACCAATCAGCGGTGCGTTGACCACTGTAATAATGATCGTACCGATGCCAAATCCGTTAAATCCGCCTGTGAGCACAAATGACAGAACCGCAGACAGAACAAGCATTATTATATCGTTTGCGAGCTTCACCTTATTTCTGTCAAGGGAGAATTTTTCAGCGACTACCACCACCGCAAGCTCGTATATCTGTATAGGAAGTGTCGTTCTGAAAACAAACGCTATCGCAAACGATGTAACGATCTCACCGAAAAAGAACGCAGCGATTCTCACCCAAAGCTCCTCGTACGCGCCGTTTCCGCCAAAGACCATAAGCCACATATCGAGAGAAAGCCCCGCAAGCACCGCTGTTCCGAACGAAATAAGATAGCGGAATTTGAACTGTCTTGTCACAATGCAGGTCAGAAGGAGAATAACTCCCTGCCACGCGTATTCTGACGTCCCCTGAGTAAACCACGGGATCATGTCACGCAGCCAGACGTGGAATATGTACGGCGGCGCCGCGATCATTGAAAGGCCGAAATCAGCCTTCGTGCAAAGAGCCACACCGAAGGTAGACACGAGTATGCCGATCACCCACGCAAGCTCATTCATTTTTGTAATCTTTTTCATGAGGTATCACCTGCTTCTTTTATCCACAAGATAGATTCTATCAAATATTCCCCCGTTTGTCAACAAGGTTTAGGGCATAATTTCTGTATCTTCCTCATAAACTTAATCAAAGAAGGGAGAGATCCCAATTCAATTTTACGGGGTAACAAAAATGTCGGGAAAAACATTCAAAAAATCATCTCACAATTCAACTCAAAACAAATACAGCTCGCCTCAATCAAGTGGTATCTATGTGCCCGAGGGATCCCTCGGATCGTTCCGCGATCCTTCCGCAAACACTCGCACATTTCTCGAAAGATCTGCCGAGGAAGGTACGATTCTTGAGAGCTCGTGTGTTATGTGCGACTGCACATCTATGCAGCTCTCGGTAGATCTTCCCGAAGGGATCCGCGGTATAATTCCGAAGTCTGAAGTCTGTTACCAGACGAATGAGGCTGAGATCAAGGATATTGCCGTAATCACGAGAGTCGGAAAGCCTGTACAGTTCAAAATCGTTGAAATTTGCGGAAACACGGCGATCCTCTCTCGCCGTGAGGCTCAAAAGGAATGCTTTGAGAAATACATAAGCCATCTTACAGCGGGAGATATTATCCCTGCGCGTATCACTCATCTCGAGCCGTTCGGGGCGTTCTGCGATATCGGCTGCGGGCTCGTCTCTCTCCTTACCGTTGACAAAATTTCCGTATCACGAATTTCTCATCCTTCAGACAGATTCAGAGCGGGAGAGTACATTGATGCCGTGGTTGCGTCAGTTGAAGAAAACGGGCGAATCTATCTCTCGCACAGAGAACTTCTCGGAACATGGGAAGAAAACGCCGCCGCATTCTCCGCAGGTCAGACAGTTACGGGGATCATACGGTCAGTTGAAGATTACGGTGTATTCGTTGAGCTGAGTCCCAATCTCGCCGGACTTGCCGAGACGTTCGAAGGCGCTACTCCCGGCGAGAAATGCTCGGTATACATAAAGAGTATACTGCCCGAGAGAATGAAGATCAAGCTCGTTATGATCGACACGTGCGGTCCTGCTGAAACACAGCCGTGCACATACTATATAGACTCGTCAGTCACTCACATCGACAGATGGGTGTATTCTCCTGCCGGATGCAGAAAAACGGTCGAGAGCGTATTTGAACCATCCTGCACCAAGCAGCTGAGCGAAATGATATAAAAAACACCAGTGAAACTGGTGGCATGCATAAGTCCTAGAAGGGCATAGGAACTGCTTTGTCTTAAAACGCACCGAAATAGTTCACCACAATTGCATATGATGCACTACAAGCGAAAATTCGGTTAACATTGCCTTCCTCCGGGAGGAAGGGGGACCGCTTGCGGTGGAAGGAGCCTGCGAACCTTAAAATATTACTATATTTCACCGTTAACGCACTCTCCCTCAGTCACCTGCGGTGACAGCTCCCTCCCGGAGGGAGCCTTAAAACCAATTTCGCCTCCACCAGCATAGCTGGTGGTTGTACACACATAATACAGAAAGACTCTGCCGAGAATTGACAGAGTCTTTTTTATATTACAAAATCCACGGTATCGGCACAGGATCAATACCACACATAATACACGACCGCCGCAACAGCTATGGCAAGTGTGAGAAACATCCAGCAGAACGTCGGCAGATACGCCGCAAATCCTTTTCCGCCAAGAGATCTCACATCCATATATCGACAAAACGATACTGCCGCGAACAAAACGATATACACAGGCAGAAGGATTCCAAGTCCGACAAAATCTGCGTAAAGATAGAGAAGTCCAACGATCACAGCGACGGCACAAACCGCAAGCTCAACAATCTTATATTTTGTAAACGGATACGCACCACGCACCACGTTCAGCTCATCTCCGGATCCTTTTTTATCGTTCATCTGTATCTCCTTCCGCCGCCAACCAAATTGCCGCGAGTATTTTTTGACTGTTTTTCCGCCTCTGCGGCCTTTCTCAAATCGCCCTCTTCTTTCTCTTTTCTCACAAGAAGAACAGCCACAAACACAGAAAACGCAACTGTGATCAAAACAAATAATGAGAGAATCCTATAATTCGGTTTGTATTCCACGCCATCTTCCTGTTCTTCAGCGAAGATACTCTCCATCTGATCACGGGTAAGTGTTTTACTTCTCGCACCGACGCCTGACAGCTCAAGGCATATATCATCATCCGAATAAACCATAACGCCAATGAAATCGACCTGCGATCTGTGAGCATATCCTTCAAGACCGCACGTCATGGTATACACCTTGCCGACATTCACCGATTCGGTATAGTATTCTGCACGATAGTCAGAGTTTCCTACGACGAACACCACAGTAACGGACTCGTCTTCCGCCTTTTCCTCATTCTTATCGAGAGCAAAGCTGAATTCGAGTGACGAAATATCGGTAAGATCAACACTGTTGGGGAAATTACACAGAGCAATTCCCGATCCGCCTGATATTCCCGAGATCTCCGTATCATATGAGAATCCCGCCTTCAGAACACGGCTCTTCTTCCCACCTATGCTGAAGATCTCGCTGTATTCCGTAACACAAGATGAGTTTCCGCCAACCGAGATCCAATCGAGAGAATAATGCTTGTCCGAAAAATCCCATATAGGATATCTTCCTGTGTCATCCAACGAATTATTGTCATCAATTTCCTTTGCGAAATCTCCGTACACAAAGCTTTCATCAGTCTTGATGTTTTTCAAATAAGAATAGAATTCGTGGCTGTTTGCAAACGGAAGCTCCGTAATTGCAAAGAAAACTGCTCTCGGATCGTATTCCGAACAATTATTATATACTTCGAGGAAAACATCTGTAGTATATTTGATGTATTCTTCAGCCTCAGCCTCAATGCCATCGAGCTTCATCGTCTCAATCATTGTGAGGTAATTCTCATATCTCTGAGAAATGTAAGAATTGATCGGCTCGAAGAAGTACATAATATCTCCCGCGCCGCTCAGGTGAAGGTCGTCGAGAAGTCCGGCAAGCGATGAAGGAGATGTGACCTCATCCTCTGCCTCATCAAAGCTGTACATAAATGTCCACGGCATATTACCGACACGCGTTACTGTATCAGCAAACATTACAGCCATACTTCTGTCGGGAAGTATTGTATTTGTATTTCTACCCGATTCAGCAAACGGAACTATAACAAACACATCGGGACTGTAAACAGATGCCGCATTGTATGTAACTCTGCAAAGATCCGCGAAGGAGGCAGCATACTGGACCGAGCCAAGTGACTCAGCCCCTCCGTTCGTCTCGGCATTATTGACAGACAGACCCATAATAAATCCGTCCACACCTCTATAGCGTTCCGAGAGAAACCGCACGATTGCCGCATACATCTGACGCGAGAACGTACTCTCGGCGTTTATCGCAAAATTTCTAATATTTCTTGAAGCCGCATCTGATGATGACAGATATGTAAGTCCGTCGATCTGACGCGCGGCTGTAAGTCTCAAGTACACTTTAATTCCCGCTGAGAGATAAAAATCTACGTCACGGTCGATATCCGCAAGTATTTCACGGCTGAAGGTGATCGTGCTGACACTCTGTCCGTCATCTCCGTACACGGGATAAACCGATGATATGACCGATCCGCCGTCGGAAGTATTCACGATCCTGTCGAGAGGAATATCAACGATAACGTGAGACATATTCGATTCAAACACGCCCGCCGATGCGCCGCCGTACATCCCCATGCTCGACACATTTGTCTCAGGCATCGCAGCTGCATCGCAATACCGCGGAGTAAATATCGGGATCATCTCTCCGTCATC
>SVUC01000096.1 GCA_015063455.1 Oscillospiraceae bacterium | reverse complement strand
ATGCGCCTTTTTCAAGGAAGTAAATACCAACTCTGTCGCCGCCGCGAACGATATTGGATGTGTCAACACCGTACTTGCGGAGACTGTTTACAGCCATCTGACCGATAGCGTGCTTGGGAAGCTTTGTAACAAACTGAGCGTCGAGGCCGTAGTTTGCGAGAGAAACGGAAACGTTAGCTTCGCCGCCGCCGAATGTAGCTTCAAATGAATCAGCCTGAACGAAGCGGAGATAATCGTAGGGCTGGAGTCTGAGCATAAGCTCACCGAATGTGATTACTTTTGACATATTTATGACTTATCCTTTCGATAAATTAATGAAGGGTGTTTGAATTAACTTCAAACATTAACCTCTTACCTTCTTTACGATCTCAACAGTCTTTTTGCAGAGATCAATGATCTCGTCCCACTTTTGATTGTCGATGAGATCTGCGGTAACCATATAGCTTCCGCCACAGGCAGCGATAGTGGGGCAGGAGAGATATTTTTCGAGATTTTCAAGATTGATGCCGCCTGTAGGCATGATCTTTACCATCGGGAACGGAGCAGCCATAGCCTTGATCTTAGCAAGACCGCCGGACTGTTCAGCGGGGAAGAACTTTAATACTTCAAGATCATATTCAAGACCCATCTGATACTCTGTGGGAGTTGTGCAGCCGGGGAAATAGGGGAGTGAGAGCTCCTTGCACTTGTCGGCGAGCTTGTAGTTGAATCCGGGAGATACAACGAACTGTGCGCCTGCATTGTATGCCTCTTCAACCTGAGCTGTTGTGAGAACAGTACCTGCACCAACGATCATTTCGGGACAAGTTTCCTTCATGATCTTGATTGCGTTTGCAGCACCTGCAGCGCGGAATGTTACTTCTGCAACGGGAAGTCCGCCTTCGCAGAGGGCTTTTGCAAGGGGAGCAGCATCTCTTTCGGGATTATTGAGCTTGATTACCGGAACAACACCGATATTGGATATTGCCTGATTGAATGCGTTCATGATATATGTTCCTTTCGATTGTATTTCAGATTATAATTCTTCGATCTTTCCGCCGTTAGCTTCAACAAGACCGTTGATGTAAGCGCTTCCGAGCGCTCTGTCAAAGAGACCGTAACCGGGCTTACCTGTTTCACCCCAGATCATACGACCGTGGTCAGGACGGAAGTATCCGTCAAAGCCTGTTTCAACAAGAGCCTTGATGACTTCGTTCATATCAATAGAACCGTGGCTTGTGAGGTGGCCGGATTCTTCAAAGCTTGTATCTTCAAGGATCTTTACGTTTCTGAGATGCATAAATCCGATTCTGTTCATTGCGCTGTACTTGCGTACCATAGAGGGCATATCGTTTGTGGGAGAGCATCCGAGTGAACCGATGCAGAAGCAGAGAGAGTTTGCGGGAGAATCAACGATCTTGAGGAATCTGTCAAGATTTTCTTCGTTTGTGATGATTCTCGGGAGACCGAAGATCGGATACGGCGGGTCATCGGGGTGGATAACCATAACAACGCCGCATTCTTCAGCAACGGGAATTACTTTTTCAAGGAAGTATGTGAGGTTAGCCCAAAGACCTTCTTCACCGATCTCACCGTAAGCATTGATAAGCTCACGAACTTCGTCCTGAGTATAGCTGGAGTCCCAACCGGGAAGGTGGATGTCATCCTTGAGAGGATCAAGACCACGCATCTGATCCCAATACATAACGAGGCTTGTGGAGCCGTCAGCAGCTTCCTTATCGAGCTGGGTTCTTGTCCAGTCGAAAACAGGCATGAAGTTGTATGTAACGCACTTTACGCCGTATTTAGCGCAGCGGCGAATATTTTCGCAATAATTTTCGATGTGTCTTTCTCTCTCGGGTCTGCCGAGCTTGATCTCTTCTGTAACGGGGATAGACTCAACAACATCAAATACAAGACCGTTTTCGCGGCATCTGTCTGCGATGTGCTTGATGCTTTCCTCAGGCCAAACTTCACCGGGTTTTACATCGTAAACTGCACTTACGATCGAACGCATACCCGGGATCTGACGGATATATTCGAGAGTTACGGGGTCGCTGTCACCGTACCAACGGAATGAACTTTTCATAGTATACTCCTTAACATGAAAAAATGATTTTTTCTGCAGAAATGTGAATCCGCAAATTTATACATAATAATTATAACACTTTCGGCTGATAAAATCAATACGTTAATATTACAATACAGCATTTTTTCCACAAGAAAACGTATCTATCTGCAGTGATTTTTATATATCAGTAAGCTTGTTATTCTGAAAATTTGAAACAAATTGCCCGGGTGAGATTCCCGCGTGCTTCTTAAATTGCTTACAGAACGCATATGTATCGCAGTAACCAAGTTCATCTGCCACCGCTTTAATTGGCTTTTTTTTGTCAAGAAGCATTGATTTGGCAGCGTTGATGCGGAGCTGTATTCTATACTACACGGAATCACAGATTGTATTGAACGCTTGGTACTTCGATATTCTTGAATCGGGATACATCGAAGAAATGGTAGCAGAAGCTATGGCAAAATGCAAACAAGAGGTGGCGCAGCAAATGCGTGACCGTTGGGAAAACATCAAATTTAATCAGAAGTACAACTGAAAAAAGTAAAGCCGGATCGTGTGATCCGGCTTTTTGTGTGGTGCAGTTGTGGTGCAAATGTGGTGCAAATACTCAATAAAATATTATAGAATTACAGATTAAGGTTTTAAGGTTTTGTTGTGTTTTGTTGTTTGTGATAAGCGAATAGATGAGAAAATAAGAGAAAAAACGAGAAAAATAAAGAAAACAGGCTTTATCACCTAAAAATTTACGAGAAAAATCTAAGATAATAAAGCCTGTTTATTATGCGGATGAAGGGACTTGAACCCATATGAAATTGCTTTCACTGGAACCTGAATCCAGCGCGTCTGCCAATTCCGCCACATCCGCATTTACACTATAAACTTGATTTGAGCAAATAAACACAAACCACAGTGTGAATATTATATCATATCGTTGTGCAGATGTCAAGATGAATTGGAATTTTTCTCATGAAAAAGTCCCCCGATGATCCGAGCGGATATCGAGGGACGAGTATAACAGGGATTAAAGAACGTCTTCGCTGATCTTGATCTCAACTTCACGTCCAAGCTCGGCGGACTTAACAATACCATCGATAATAGCCTGATTATAAATGATCTGTGATGTGGGAATCGGTGAGGGACCGCCTGTCTTGATTGCATCAAGGAAGTAACGAACCTTCAGCGCGAAACAGTCGGAACTGCTGAGGAGCGGAACTTCAGTTGCTTTTTTCTGACCGAGAACATCGTGGTAAAGAATCATAGGACCGCCTACTGAGCCGTTCCAGCAGTCTGTAGCGGGAATTCTGAGAGCACCTTCTGTACCGAAGAGGATAGTGTCACCGGGTGAATCGGGATGCATAGCCCAGGAAATTCTGAAGTCGAGGATAACGCCGCCTTCAAGACGAATAAATGCAGCTGCAAAATCGTCAACAGAGAAACGTTCGGATTCGTCATAATACTTGGGGTTCTTACCGAAGAAATCGGAGGTATAACCCGTTACTGTAAGAGGTTTCGGATAACCGATAGCATTGAGAACCATATCAAGAGAATAACAGCCGATGTCTCCGAGAGCACCGATACCGCCGGTAGACTTTTCAATGAAAGTAGATCCAGGAATACCACGGCGGCGACCGCCACCTGTCTGGATGTAGTAGATCTTACCAAGTGTACCGGATTCAACGATTTCCTTTATAAGACGCATGTTTTCGTTGAATCTGGGCTGGAAACCTACAGAAACGAATGCTTTGCTTTTCTTTTCGGCTCTACAAACAGCTTCTGCTTCTTCGAGAGTAACTGTGAAAGGCTTTTCAAGAAGAACGGGAATGTCATGCTCAAGACAGTAAATAGTAGGTGCTGCATGCTGAGTATTGTATGTACATACGGAAACACCGTCAAGGTTTTCTTTTTCGATCATTTCCTTGTAGTCGGTATAATAGTGTGTTCCATAATGATGGAAGTAGTATTCAAGGTGTGTCTGAGCTTTTCCGGGAACGATATCGCAAGCTGCAACGAGTTCAACGTCATCCTGCTTCAGATAATTCGATGTATGACCACCCGCGATACTTCCTGTACCGATGATACCGATTCTAAGCTTGCGGTCAACGGCCTTTTTTTCTTCTTTTTCTGCCTGTTTGAACTGGCTGAGAACTGCATCTGACATATTAATATTTCCTTTCGGGATGTTTAGTTTTATTTAACGTGATGTTTATTAAAGGATATCTTCGCTGAACTTGATCTCAACTTCTTTTTTGAGTTCCGCAGACTTTACGATACCGTCGATGATAGCCTGGTTGTAGATGATCTGTGATGTGGGGATCGGTGCGGGTCCGCCTGTCTTGATTGCATCAAGGAATGTACGGATCTTGAAATCGAAGCAGTCGCAGTCCTCAAGGAGCGGAACAACTGTTTCTGTGCGCTGACCGCAGAGGTCGTGATAAATTGTCATAGGACCGCCGACAGAACCGTTCCAGCAGTCAGTTGCGGGAATACGGAGAGCACCCTCTGTACCGAAGATGATTGTGTCTCCGGGGGAATCAGCGTGCATAGCCCAGGAAATTCTGAAGTCGAGGATAATACCGCCTTCGAGACGGATGAAAGCTGCGCCGAAATCGTCAACAGAGAAGTTTACGGGGTCTCTTGAATACTTGGGATCCTTGCCGAAGAAATCGGAAACATAACCTGTTACTGTAAGAGGCTTCGGATTGCCGATTGCATTGAGGACCATATCGAGAGAGTAACATCCGATATCGGCAAGAGCGCCGATACCTGCGGTTTCCTTGCGGATGAATGTGTTTCCGGGAATACCGCGGCGACGTCCACCGCCTGTCTGAATGTAGTAGATCTTACCGAGAGTACCTGATTCAACGATCTTTTTGATCATCTTCATATTGTCGTTAAATCTGGGCTGGAAACCAACTGAAACGAACGCCTTGCTCTTCTTTTCTGCTCTGCAAACATCTTCAGCTTCTTCAAGAGTTACAGTAAATGGCTTCTCGAGAAGAACGGGAATGTCGTGCTCAAGACAGTAAATAGCGGGTTCAGCGTGCTGAGCGTTGTATGTACAAATAGAAACTCCGTCAAGGTTTTCCTTTGCGATCATTTCCTTGTAGTCGGTATAGTAGTTTGCACCGAAATATTCGAATCGCTCTTCCATAAATTTCTGTGCCTTGCCGGGAATGAGGTCGCATCCTGCAACTACTTCGCAATCTTCGTGTTCAAGATAGTGACCCATATGAGCAGCAGCAATACCACCTGTACCGATGATACCGATTCTGAGCTTACGGCCACTCTCGACCTTTTTTTCTTCTTTTTCTGCCTGTTTGAACTGGCTGAGAACTGCATCTGACATATTGAAAAATCCTTTCGCGTTAATGGTATTAACAAAACCACCCGAATCATACGATTCGGGTGGAGCATATAGTGAGATTAATTAGATCTCGCTGAACTTAATTTCAACTTCACGTCCGAGCTCGGAAGACTTAACGATACCATCAATGATAGCCTGGTTGTAAAGGATCTGAGATGTAGGGACAGGAGCGGGACCGCCTGTCTTAACAGCGTCGAGGAAGGAACGAACCTTCTTGTAGAAGAGGTCGCCGTCCTTGATGATCGGAACGATTGTTTCTGTGCGCTGACCGCAGAGGTCGTGGTAAATTGTCATAGGACCGCCAACGGAACCATTCCAGCAGTCTGTGGAAGGAATACGGAGAGCACCTTCTGTACCGAAGATGATTGTGTCACCCGGTGTGTTAACGTGCATAGCCCATGCAATTCTGAAGTCGAGAATGATGTCGCCTTCGAGACGGATGAAAGCTGCGCCGAAGTCGTCAACGGAGAATCTTGCAGCGTCCTTGCCGTTGTACTTGGGGTTAGTTCCGAAGAAGTCGGAGATGTAACCGGAAACTGTAAGCGGCTTCGGATAACCGATAGCGTTGAGAACCATATCGAGAGAGTAGCATCCGATGTCACCGAGAGCGCCGATACCGCCGGTAGACTTTTCAATGAATGTAGATCCCGGAATACCGCGACGACGACCGCCACCTGTCTGGATGTAGTAGATCTTACCGAGTGTGCCGGATTCAACGATCTTCTTGATCATCTGCATGTTAGCATCAAGTCTGGGCTGGAAGCCAACAGATACGAACGCCTTGCTTGCCTTTTCAGCTCTGCAAACTGCTTCAGCTTCTTCGAGAGTAACTGTGAAGGGCTTTTCAAGGAGAACGGGGATATCATGCTCGAGAGCATAGATAGCGGGAGCTGCGTGCTGAGTATTGTATGTACAGATAGAAACTGCATCAAGCTCTTCGTTGTCGATCATTTCCTTGTGGGAAGGATAGAAACGAACGCCTTCAACTTCGTAATCTTTCATGAACTTTTCAGCTTTGCCGGGAATAAGGTCTGCAGCAGCAACAACTACAACATCTTCCATACGCTTGTATGCTTCGATGTGAGCTTCTGCGATCCAACCTGTACCGATGATACCGATCTTAAGTTTCTTGTCTGTGTTAACCTTTTTTTCTTCTTTTTCTGCCTGCTTGAACTGGCTGAGAACTGCGTCTGACATTTGTTTTGTCCGCCTTTCTTAATAGAATAGAATTATATAATAAAATTAATACCGTCTTTCGCGATATTTTTTATTCAATGGAAAAAATGTGTAAATTACCAACCGAGAGTCTTGAGGTAATCGCGGCTTGTTTTGATGCTGTCCATACGGGAGAGACCCATAGAAGGCTCATCCTGTTCAACAACAACCCACTGAGCGCCTGCTTTTACGGAAGCGTCAAGAATAGCGGGGATGTCCTGCATACCGTGACCAACGGGACGGAATTCGAATGTGGATGATTCTTCATGTTCTTCATCTTCATCAAGGCCGATGAGCGCGTAAAGGTGCTTGGGAAGCTTTCCTGTGATATTGAAGTCCTTGAGGTGAACAACAGGAGCGCGGCCTGTGTACTTGAGAACGTAGTCTGCGGGAACTTCACCACCGATGTTTACCCAGCAGGTATCAAGCTCTGTCTGGAGATATTCAGCGGGAATTCTATTGTACATAACATCGAGACCGTATTCGCCGTCGATCTTCTTGAATTCGAAGTCGTGGTTGTGGTAGAGAAGCTGGATACCGTGTTCTTTTGCGATCTTACCAAGCTCAGCGATCTCATCGATTGTCTGATAGAACTTGTCGAATCCGGGACGTCTTTCTTCAACTACATAAGGAACTGCAACGTACTTGCAGCCGAGCTTTGCGTAGTCTTCAAATGTCTTGTGGGGATCATCAAGCATTTCGTCGATACCAACGTGTGCAGAAACTGCAACAAGACCAAATGCATCGAGAAGACCCTTGATGTAATCGGGAGAATTGCCGAAGAGACCGGCAAATTCAACACCGTCGTAACCCATTTCTTTTACTTTTCTGAGAGTTTCAACAATATTTTCGCCCATAGAGTCACGGACGGAGTAAAGCTGAACGGCAACAGGTAATGCCATATTATAAATCCTCCGAATGATATAAATAATTTGAATAATCATAATTCAACTGATTTTATTATAACTTAACATCTTTGGAAAGTCAAGCCTTTTTTGTGATTTAATAAATGGACTATGCGTGTTTTTTTACAAATTTAGCGTCATAAACCAAACGGTATTTTTCTCTATTGCGTAAAGAATAAAAAAAGAGGTAAAAATTACTGTAATTCAAACAAAAATATTGTCATTTTTATCAATTGACTTTAGAGTCAATTTCATATATAATTAATTTTAATATATTTTTTAATATAACTTAGCTTTGAAATTATATTGATACGATTGAAAGAAAGGTATGGTTGAAAGAGATGTTAAAAAGCTACATTGAATCCAAGATCGCTTACGAGGGTATTACTTTCGATGACGTGCTTCTTATTCCCGCAAAGAGTGAAGTGCTTCCCGGAACTGTATCACTCAAAACAAAACTCACAAACAAGATCACTCTCAATATTCCTCTGATGAGTGCTGCTATGGATACAGTTACCGAATACGGTCTGGCTATCGCTATGGCGCGTGAGGGCGGCATCGGTATTATTCATAAGAATATGTCTATTGAACAGCAGTGTGATCAGGTTGAACGTGTTAAGAGAAGCGAAAACGGAGTAATTACAAATCCCTTCTTCCTCCATCCCGATAACTATGTATATGAAGCTGATGAGCTTATGGGCAAATACAAGATCTCCGGTGTGCCGATCTGTGATGACAACGGAGTCCTTGTAGGAATCATTACAAACCGTGACCTCCGCTTTATGACAGATTATAATGTAAAGATCGACGGAGTTATGACAAAGGAAAATCTCATCACTGTTCCGGTTGGAACAACACTTGAACAGGCTAAGGAGATCCTCCGTCACAATAAGGTTGAAAAGCTTCCGATCGTTGATAACGATTTCAAGCTCCGTGGACTTATCACAATCAAGGATATCGAAAAAGCAGACCGTTATCCGAATTCTGCAAAGGATTCAAGAGGCAGACTTCTCTGCGGTGCAGCTATCGGTGTTACGGCTGACGTAACTGAAAGAGCAGGAGCTCTTCTTGGAGCAGGCGCT
>SVUC01000095.1 GCA_015063455.1 Oscillospiraceae bacterium | reverse complement strand
GGCGGATTCTTTTGGGATACTCTCAGACTCCTTCACGAAATAAAAACAGCTATTCTCAAGGCGTCTCACGCAGGCGGAGTTGATACGATCGGTATCGACACATGGGGTGTTGACTACGGTTATCTCGATAAATCGGGCACACTTCTTTCAAACCCTTATCATTACAGAGATACAAGAACTGAAAATATTCAGCCATATGTATTTGAAAAGTATGCGCCGAAGAGTGAGATCTACGGTGTTACGGGAATCCAGTCGATGAATTTCAATACACTTTATCAGATCGCGGCAGATCTCAGAGACAGACCGTGGGTTGTTGAGAACGCTGAAAGTCTTCTTCATATGCCCGACCTTCTAGGATATATGCTCACCGGTAAAAAGGCAACAGAATACACGATCGCTTCAACAGGTACTCTTCTTGATGCCAAAAAGCGTGATTACGCATATGATCTTATCGACAAGGTTGGATTCCCGAGAAAGCTTCTCTGTGATATCGTTCAGCCCGGTTATGATCTCGGTGCGCTTCTTCCTGCTATCGAAGAAGAAACAGGAAATACAGGAGCACACGTGCTCAAGGTAGCCTCACACGATACAGCGAGTGCGGTCCTTTCCGTTCCCGCAACAGGAGAAGATTTCCTCTACATATCAAGCGGAACATGGTCTCTTATGGGAACTGAGTCAAATACACCCGTTCTTACAGAACTTTCCGCAAAATATGATTTTACAAACGAGGGCGGTGTATTCGGAACGATCAGAGTTCTTCGCAACATTATGGGACTTTGGATCGAACAGGAATCCCGCAGACAGTGGAAGAGAGAAGGTAAGGAGTATTCCTTCAACGATCTGTCTGAAATGGCTCTTGCAGCGAAGCCTCTTCAGTGCTTCATTAATCCCGACGATCAGCTCTTCGCGACAGCAGGAAATATGCCTAAGAGAATTTGTGATTACTGCGAAAAGACAGGACAGCACGTTCCCGAAAACATCGGTGAGATCGTAAGATGTATCTTTGAATCCCTCGCGCTTCGTTACCGTTGGGTTGCTGAAAGACTTGAAGAACTCACAGGAAGATACTATCCCGTTATCAATATTGTAGGCGGCGGAACAAAGGAAGAAATGCTTTCACAGTTCACGGCTGATGCATCTCACAAGACAGTAAATGCAGGTCCCGTTGAAGCGACCGCACTTGGCAATATCGCAATGCAGGCGATTGCTACAGGCGAGATCAGCGATATGTGGGAAGCAAGACGAGTTATCAGAAATTCTTTCGAAATCAAGGAATACAAGCCTGATTCTGCGTCCGCGGCTGCATGGGATGAAGCGTACGAAAGATTCCTTAAACTTATCGAAGAATGAAGAATAATATTTTATAAGGATTTTATATGAATACACAGAAAGCACTTGAAATTGCAAGAGAAATATACTCGAAATACGGCGTTGATGTTGATGCGGCAATAAAAAGCGTAGCTGAAACTCCCGTATCTATCCATTGTTGGCAGGGCGATGACGTTTCCGGATTTGAAAATCCCGGCGGAGACCTCACAGGCGGTATTCAGTCGACAGGAAATTATCCCGGTAAAGCACGTACTATTGACGAGCTCAGAGCTGATTTCGATTTTGCATCAAAGCTTATCCCTGGTAAGAAGAAGCTCTCACTTCACGCTGTTTATCTCGATGCAGCGGGCAAGAAGGTTGAGAGAAATGAGATCGCGCCCGAGCATTTCGCTTCTTGGGTACAGTGGGCAAAAGAAAAGGGGCTTGGACTTGATTTTAACCCGACATTCTTCTCACATCCTCTCTCAAGTGACGGATTTACTCTTTCTCACGATGATCCCGCGATCAGAAATTTCTGGATCGAGCACGGTAAGCAGTCGAGAAGGATCTCCGAATACTTCGGACGCGAGCTCGGTCAGGTGTCCTGCAATAATCTTTGGGTTCCCGACGGATTTAAGGATATTCCTGTAAACCGCGCGAGAAAGAGACAGCAGCTCGCTGAGGCTTATGCAGAGATCTTTTCGTTCGAAACTGACGATAACTGTAACCTCGATGCACTTGAGAGCAAAGTGTTTGGAATCGGAGCTGAAAGCTGTACTATCGGATCACACGAATTCTATATGGGCTGTGCAATGAAGCACGGTAAGCTTCTCACACTTGACACAGGACATTTCCACCCTACAGAAGTTGTTTCCGATAAGATCTCAGGTGCTCTAACTTATCTCGATGCAGTTATGCTTCACGTATCTCGCCCTGTTCGTTGGGACAGTGACCACGTTGTTATCTTTGATGACGAGCTTAAGACAATCGCCTCTGAGATCAAGCGCGGCGGATACGAAAAGAGAGTTCACATCGGTCTTGACTTCTTTGACGGTTCTATCAACAGAATCGCATGCTGGGCTATCGGTTCGAGAAATATGCAGAAGGCTCTTCTTTGGGCAGCACTTGAACCTATTGAAATGCTTCAGAAGTTTGAGGCTGAGGGTGATTTTACAAGCCGTCTTGCTTACCTTGAAGAGATCAAAACCCTCCCGTTCGGACTTGTATGGAACGCATATTGTGATATGCAGAACGTACCGTGCGGCGACAGCTGGATCTCTCAGGTGAAGAAATACGAGTCTGATGTCCTCTTTAACAGATGATTATGGAGAACAGACGAGTAAATTCTTTCAGTTCTCTTTTTGCCTGCGGCTCTTCTGTTTGCGCTGCAGAATATCTATCGGAGTGTGAAAAATGAGTAAGAAGTACGGTTCAGAATCCCGACGCAGATATCTGAGGATCATTTCATGCCTTCTCTTTGGCGTGTTATCGCTTTTCTTTGTCTCATGTTCATCAGTCGAGACGGGAGAAGAAGCAGGACGCGATGTTCCGGTTTCAGTTGATCCTGCTGAGCCGAGTGACGGTGTTGGAAGAGTTATGCCTGAACCGATCACTCCGAAAACTTTTACTGTTTGTATAGATCCGGGACACGGATTTCTTGACGGTGGATGCGGAGACGGTTACTTTGAGAACGGTATTCTTGAAAAAGACATAACCCTTTCTATTGCAAAAAAACTGAATGAAGCTCTCACCGAGCTTGGATTCAACACGATTATGACACACGACGGTGTTACTTTCCCGAAAACAGCAGTAGATGACGGTAATAATCTATTCAAACCCCAAGAGAGAGTTTCTTATGCAAATTCCCTTGATATAGATTATTATGTGTCAATACATGTTAACTCATATCCCCAGGATACGAGTGTGACAGGACTTCGCATTTATTACGAGCAGAATTGGCGTAAAGAAAACACATATTCCGAGACTATTGCAACGTCGATCGGAAAAGAGATTTATAAAGCAATACCGGATGGAAAAGAACCTGTTATCTGTAATCAGGATGTTGCTTCATATGCTGTTGTCAGAGAAACAAAAGCGGCAGCATCTCTCATTGAAGTTGGTTTCTGTACAAATCCTACAGAGGCTCAACAGATGCTCAATTACGAGTGGCAGGGTAAGGTTGTTGAGGGTATTTCAAACGGAATACTTGAATTCTATAACGTATATGTAAAGGGTGAGGGAAATGCTTGATAATCTTGCGTACAGTGTAAACGCAATACTTCCTATTTTTCTTCTTGTCCTCATTGGTGCGTTTCTTAAAAAATTCAACAAATTAAACGATTCATTCGTTGACGTAGCGGATTGGCTTGTTTTTAAGATAGGATTGCCGGTTATGCTCTTTTCCGAGGTCGCCGGAAGCAGTATATCAGAGAATCTTGACTTGAAACTAATCGTCTTTCTCGTTGTATCTGTAACCACAAGCTTTTTCTGTGTGTCACTCATTTCGATTATTTCTATTCGTGACAGGTCAAAAAGAGGTGCGTTCATTCAGGGAATATGCAGATCAAATTTTGCGATTCTCGGCGTTCCACTTGCGGTAAATATGTTCGGTGAAGCTGGCGGTTCGGCAATCGCGATCGCAATGCCTTTCGTTATTCTTATGTTCAATTCATACTCGGTTGTCATTCTCTCGATCTTTTCGGGAAGCGATAAACATAAGCTTGACAAAAAAGCTGTTCTCGGAATACTGAAGAATATCATCACGAATCCACTTATAATCGGGGTGCTCCTCGGAATTCCGTTTATGGTAACGGGGGCTTCTCTTCCGATAGCTGTAGATAAAACTCTCAGCTACCTATCAGGACTTACAACCCCGCTTGCACTTATGAGTCTTGGTGCGAACTTCAGGATCGAGAGTCTCAGAGGACGTATCGGATATGCAATTACCGCAGCAATCGGCAAAACTGTTGTCATTCCCGCGCTCGCTCTTACTGCGGCGATCCTTGTTGGTATCAGGGGACCGGAGCTTGGGGTTGTAATGATCTGTTTCGGTGCACCTACAGCAGTATCAAGCTACATAATGGCTAAAAAAATGGATAATGACCACGAGCTTGCGGCGCAGATACTTCTTCTGTCCACCTTCTTGTGCGTGTTCACGATCTTTATAATGATATTTATACTTAAAACTTTTGCATTTATTTGATTTTATTTATATTCAGAATGGAGACTATCAGTCATGATCAATCTTGAGAAAGAAATAAGACAGCAGCCTGCCGCACTTGCAGGTGTAATTGACCTTAACCTTCCCACTATTCGTGAGATCGTCAAGAAGGCAAAGGAAGCTGATGTTCACGGGATCTATTTCGCGGCTCGCGGAACCTCTGACCACGCGTGCATCTATGCTCAGTATCTCTTCGGTATTTTCGCAGGACTTCCTTGCACACTCGGCACACCTTCCGTTTTTACAAAGTACGGTTCTCACGTAAATCTCAAGGGAATGCTTGTTGTAGGCGTATCACAGTCAGGTAAAGCTGAGGACGGAATCGCAGTTCTTGAGGCTGCAAAGAAAGACGGAGCTATCACGGTAGCTGTTACAAATAATACAGATTCTCCTATGGCTCAGATGGCTGATTATCACCTCTTCTGTGCGTGCGGACACGAAGCAAGTATCGCTGCTACAAAGACATTCACAACTCAGTCTGCTATTCTCGCAACTCTCGCTGCTGTATGGGCAGAAAACGATGCTCTCCTTGATGAACTCCGCGGTGTATCTGCTGTAGCACAGACTCTTCTCGATACAAAGTACGATGATATCATGGCATTTGCGGACAAGTATCAGAATATGACAGGTGCTGTTCTTCTCGGACGCGGTGTTTCTTATGCAATCGCTCTTGAGGGCGCTCTCAAAATGCTTGAGACAAACAAACTCAAGATGAAGGGATATCCGATCTCCGACTTCCATCACGGTCCTATAGCTCAGCTCAAGGCCGGAGATCCTGTGTTTGTTATTGCACCTAAGAGTAAGGTTGATGATGACTGCGCCGAGATCTGCAGAAAGCTTCTTGCAGTTGAAGCTGACGTTATCGTTGTAACAGACGATGCTTCAAACGCAATCGAAGGAACAACACCGTTCGTTCTTCCCGCAACAGGAAGCGAATTTACATTCGTATTTATGGCTGCTATGTTCTTCCAGCTTACAGCTTGCTGCATGACTATCGTTCGCGGAATCGACCCCGACGTTGCAGGTGTTATCAATAAGATCACTATTACAAAGTGATAATCTGAAAAACAAAAACCGCACTTTCCAATCAAGGAGAGATGCGGTTTTCTTTTTGTGGAATTTGTTTTTCTTTCGCACGAATATGCTTTATCGGTGTTTTTGTATCTTCACAATTCTCATCACACATTTTCTTATCGTATCAACGGGGACTACCGTAGAGGCGAATAGTGCACACAGCATAAGGTGTTCGAATGCAAGCGGTACACATCTGAATATCTCTCCGCCGAAGTAGATTATCAGAAGCTGGATCAGCGCAACTGCAGGCATTATTACAAGAAAAGCCTTGTTTTTTCTGATGTTCGCGAGAGGATTTATCCGAGGCGTCCTGGTACATACTGCAATTCCTATCCCCATAAAAATGAATAGTGCAAAGAACAGAGTAAGATGATACAGGTCTCCGCCACCAAAAAAATGTCTTATTGATGGGGAGACGAGGAAAAATACCGACAAAGCAATAGCGTAGCTTCCTGTCAGAAGGATCTGTCTGATCATTGAGCCGCTGAGGAGATTTTCGTCACGCGATACTGGCTTTTCTTTCATTATTCCCGAGAGGGCAGGTTCACCTGCAAATGCGAGAGAACCGAGTGTATCCATAATAATATTTACCCAAAGCATCTGTATTACGGTGACGGGACTCTCTATTCCGAACATCGTTCCGATTACCGACACACCGACAGCTGCCGCATTCATCGTAAGCTGATATGTTATAAATTTTCTTATGCTTGAGAAAATCGTACGTCCGTACAGGACAGCCTTGGTGATCGAAACAAAATTGTCATCTGTAATTACAATGTCTCCCGCCTCACGCGCAATGTCTGTTCCGCTTCCCATAGCAAATCCGACGTCAGCGGCTCTGAGTGCGGGAGCATCGTTGATCCCGTCACCTGTCATCCCGACGATGTGTCCTTTTTCTTTTGATAATCTGATCAACCTGCTTTTGTCGGTTGGAGTAACACGGGATATTACCTTGATTTGCGGAAGCAGTTCACTTATCGTACTGTCATCAAGTTCCCTGAGTACTTGACCGTCTATGAGCAGATTGCATTTGTCTTTGACGATTTGTGCAGTGTTAAACTCTTTTTTGTATATGCGGAAATTCTCGTCCATTATTCCACATTCGAGCGCAATTCCTGCCGCGGTATCGCTGTTGTCACCTGTTATCATAATGACTTTTATTCCCGCATTGCGACATTCCTTTACTGCGGAGACAGCTTCTTTGCGTATTTCGTCACGGATGATAAAGAGTCCAACAAACACAAGCTGTGTGTTTGTCAACGGAGATGAAGATTTGAGGATATCAAAAACAGATGCTTCCCCTTCGGCACAGATAAGGATACGGCACGAGCTTGAGGCGTAGCGCGTGATCGTTTCTTTGATTTTGTGAAGATCTCCCTCGGACATCGGTTTGATTTTCCCGTCATCGCACAAATATTCTCGACAAGCGGGAAGGATGTATTCAGGTGCACCACGGATGTACAATCTGTTTCTGACTTTTGCAGCGGCAAATTTTCTTGCGGAATCGAAGGGAATAAGATCACGTTCTGTTGGCTCGCTGTGATGCGAAGAGATTCTTACGAAATCGTTTATGGCCTTTTCGGTTGCGTTGAAAACAGAAGCACAGGCGGATGCCCCTGCCTTCAAGCTTTCGGAAATTTGCTTGGGACAAGATCTGATAGATTTATAAGAGCCGTCATAGGTTAAGAATTCCGATACGGTCAGATGTCCTGTCGTGAGGGTTCCTGTTTTGTCAGTGAAGAGCATATCTATACTTCCTGCCGTCTCAATTCCGACAAGCCGACGTACAAGAACTCCAGATTTGAGCATTTTTTTCATGTTTGACGAAAGGACAACGGTTATCATCATTGGCAGTCCCTCGGGAACAGCTACAACTACTATTGATATGGCGAGAGTAAACGCCTGAACGAGCTCTGAAAAGACGAATTTTAAATCAGATAGACGGCTGATGGCAACCGAAGAAACACAACCTGCGTCAAACCAGAACGCATCAGCGAGATGAACGATTGCAACGATCGCGGCGGATGCATAACCGATCTTTGAGATCGTTTTAGCAAGAGCTGACAAACGGTTTTTCAGAGGACTGACAGAATCCTCTCCCGATAATTCTGATGCAATAGAGCCGTACATTGTGTTGTCTCCAACGGCGGTGACGAGCATCACAGCATTTCCCGATTGAACGTGACTTCCTTTGAATACCGCGGAGGAATTTCCTGTGTTCTGTTCAATGGAACCTCCTTTTTTCAGCTCAGCGTAAATTTTTGCATCGTGAGTTTTTGTAACCCCTCTGCTTTCTCCTGTGAGGGCTGACTCGTCGCATACGATCTTGCCTCTGAGAATGATCCCGTCTGCCGGGACAGTGTCTCCAGGGAATAAATAAACTGTATCAAATCTGACAAGCTCGGAGACACTACTGGTCGTATCCGATCCGTTTCTGAGCACGCGAACGGTGGTGTCGTCAAGCTTGGCGTACAGCTTTTCGAATGCTGTTCCTGAAGAATACTCCGAAATGGTTGTCACGAGAGAGGAGATCAGGACCGTTATTGCGATTCCCGCTGACTCCGGCCAATTTGTGCTTGAAAAAGTGAATATTGTATTGATAACGAGTGCAAATATCAGAATTTTTATGATTGGATCGTTGAGATTTCCAATAAACTGCTTGAAAAATCCGTTTCTTTTTCTGGGTGTCAGAGAGTTTGAACCGTAGAGCTTTCTGGAGAGTGCGATATCACTGTCACTCAGCCCCGATGATGCAGAGGGTATTTTTAATTTTTCTGAATTCCTGTCGCGATTTCCCTCGGGGAGAGTTTTGCCGTATTTGAATTTTACTGAACTGTTCATAGTATTCACCTTTATGATCCTTGTGAGGCAGATACTCAATTATATTCGGTAAAACACGTTTTAAGTATAAAAAAACGAGCCTGACGAATCAGACTCGTGTATTTTATGTAAAAGATTAGCAAGCGCCCTGAGCAAGCATAGCATCAGCAACCTTAAGGAAGCCTGCGATGTTAGCACCTGCAACGAGGTCGTCCCCGAGGTCATACTCGTGAGC
>SVUC01000094.1 GCA_015063455.1 Oscillospiraceae bacterium | reverse complement strand
AATACTGCGAATTCGTCATAGTTGATAACGAGCTCGTTGCCGAGGTTGTAGATACCTGTACCGTCTTCACCGATGTTGAAGGGGTAACCATTTACTTCGTCATCATGAACGCCTGTGCCCTGTTCAGGGATGCTGCCGTCTTTAGGCTGGCCGTTGATGTAAACAGTGTAAGTATTTGTTGCTCTGTCAACAACAACTGCGAGGTGCTTCCATTCGTCAGAAGCGCCGGGAATAGTTGCTTCGACGTCAAGTCTTGCGCTTCCTTCATCTCTCGCACCTAATGCAGAGTTAAAGATAGCGGAGTTGCCCTTGTAAGCCATAACGATACCGGGGTTTTTACCACCGCTCCAGTCCTTGTTACCGAACATTGCGGGGTCACCGCTGTAAGAGAGAACCTGGAACCATGCGGTGATTGTGTAAGAGTCTGCGCCGAAAGTAAGGTTTTCAACTGTGAGGTAGTTAGCACCGCTGAAAATGTTTGCAGCGCCGCCGAATCTACCGTCTACGAAATATGTGTCGCCCTCGGAAACTACTGTGTAAGCCTGGTCGTTCAGGTTAGCGTAGCTTTCGTTCTCGAAATCGAGATATACATCTGCAGACGCGAGAAGATCAGCGCCCATTGCGTCTGTTGCTGCTGCAGGAACGAAAATAAGCGATGTTCCTACGAGGAGTGCAGCAAGAATAAGGGAAAGCTTTTTCATTGGAATACCTCCATTTTTTATTTAATTATGAAATATTATAAATCGGCAGAATACAATGTTTTGTAAAAATATCCATGTTTTGCTACCGTTTACAACACTATGTTATCACAATGTATATAATTTGTCAATCAACGTTTTCGCTACTTTTCTATCCGTGATATACACTATTATAATGTATTGCCAGATAATTCACTGAAATGACTACACATTCAGGCATAACTTTGCTCAATTTAAGTCTATACATTTTGGATATTTATACACGAATATACACGACAAAAACCGCACGATACATTATTGTACCGTGCGGCGGCAAATGTTCTATTCCTCTACGACAAATCAATTTTTGATCGCGGATTTTGAGAGGAACGCTCTCGTTTTCTCCGATTTCGGATTTCCAAAAACTTCCTCGGGTGTTCCCATTTCCTCAATAACTCCGTCAGCCATGTAGATGATCTTGTCGCCAACTCCGCGTGCGAATTCCATCTCGTGAGTTACGACAATCATTGTTCTGTCGGCAGTCTTGAGCTCTCTGATAACGCGGAGAACCTCACCTGTCAGCTCGGGGTCAAGCGCTGACGTCGGCTCGTCAAAGCAAAGAATGTCGGGAGACATTGCCAGCGCTCTTGCGATAGCTACTCTCTGGCACTGACCGCCCGAGAGCTGACACGGATAGCTGTCGATCTTATCTCTGAGACCGACTGTGTCGATCAGCTCGCGCGCTCTTTCCTCGATCTTCTGCGAAAGAATCTTCTTCTCCTTCTTGAGAGACAGGGATTTATCCGCCTTGCATTTTTCCTTAAGAGCCTCGGTTTCAAGAAGCTCGGGTGCGAGGGTGACGTTTTTCAGCACGTTATACTGAGGGAAGAGATTGAACGATTGGAACACGAGTCCGAAATGCAGACGGTTTCGGCGGATCTCCACTTCGCTCTGCTTCTGACCTGCGCTCCAGATCGTCTCACCACCTACGGAGATCGTACCTGTGTCCGCTTCCTCAAGGAAGTTGAGGCATCTGAGAAGAGTAGTCTTACCCGATCCCGACGAGCCGATTATTACAAGGACTTCGCCTTTATCGAGGGTAAAATCTATCCCCTTCAAAACTTCGTTTTTGCCGAAGCTTTTATGTATATTTTTTACTTCAAGTATCTTTTCAGCCATATCTGTCCTCTGTGATTATCTTGATCTCGATCAGACCTTGTAATAGTCAAGCTTCTTTTCGATCTTACCAAACAAAATCGTAAGTATGCCTACAAAGGCAAGATAGAATACCGCTGTGTAGAATGTAGGCCAAATAAGTGCGCTGGTCGATGCGAATTCTTCTGCGACCTTGAGAATTTCGGTTACCATGATAACTCTTGCGAGCGCGGTATCTTTAACGAGGGTGATGATTTCATTTGACATAGGCGGTATTATACGCTTGACCACCTGCATGAGCACGACCTTGAAAAAAATCTGTGACTTCTTCATTCCGAGGACTTCTCCGGCTTCGTACTGTCCGCGCGGGATCCCTTCGATGCCGCCTCTGTAGATTTCAGAAAAATAGCAGGCGTAATTGATAACGAACGCCACGATAACAGCATTGAAGCGTGTAAAGAACGGTATCTGCCACAAGAGTCTCGGAACGTAGAACACCACGAAGATCTGAAGCATAAGCGGCACACCGCGTATAATCCAGACAAAGACCTTGGTGATATATGCGATGGGCTTGAACTTTGACATAGATCCGAAAGAGATCCCTAAACCCAAAGGAAGCGCTAACACGAGCGTTAGCGCAAAAATCAGGCATGTTGTTTCGAATCCTTCAAGCAATCTGAGTGTTACTTGCCAAAATGATGACCAAGTTATTGCCATATTGATTTCCTTTGATTTTTAATGTTTGTAATTAAAATTCGATATCTTCAACGAGCTGAACAACGTTTTCGAAACCGTATTTCTTTGCGAGCTCAGCGATCTTGCCGTTTTCAAAGAGAGTCTTGATAGCGTCGTTTACCTTAGCTGTGAGATCGCTGCCCTTCTTGAAACCGATAGCATAAACTTCGGATTCGAGAACGATATCTTCAACGATCATAAGATCAGCGTAGTCGCCCTGACCGCAAACGTTCTTTGCAAGTACGATATCCATAACAGCGAAATCAACTGCACCGGACTTAACTTCGATGAACGCCTTGTTCTGAGCAGAATACTTTTCGAGCTTACCGTTTTCTCCAATAACACCAGATGCATAGCTTTCGCCTGCGCTGCCGCCTTCAACGCCCGCTGTCTTACCTGCGAGGTCAGCTTCTGTCTTGATTGTATCTGCGTTATCAGCCTTGATAACTACGCACTGCTGGTTGAGCATGTAACCGTATGTAAAGTCAACTAGATCGGAACGCTTTGTGTCGACGCCTTCGATCTTATCTGTGGAGTTAGCTGTAAAACCGTTCCAGATGCAGTCGATAGTACCTGCTTCAAGTTCTATGTACTTCTGGGTCCAGTCGATTTCCTGGAATTCAACATCCATGCCGATGATCTTGCCGACTTCCATAGCGAATTCAGATTCAAAACCGGTCCAATTACCGTTTGCATCTTTTTCGTTCATTTTTTCGAAAATTGTAACGCCGCAAACGAGTGCGTCATTTTTACTGCAAGATGAGAAGAGAATAGCTGCGGAGCAGATCATTGCAGCTGCGAGAATAATTGAGATAATCTTTTTCATAATTTCCTCCGTGGATATGTCACTTTTTGTGACAAACGTGATGTTTTGGGTTGTTTTATCGCTTTAGTGTTCTAAAGCAATAATATATTACCACAATGCAGTGGTTTTGTCAATAGGTTTTCGTAAATATTCTTGATATTATGAGATTTTTGTTTTTCGGTCCTACGCGGACGGCGCATAAAATTTCGATTTCTTATATCGATAAGCTCTCTTTGTCCTACGCGGACGGCGCATAAGGACTCTCGTGCCGAGTCCTTATGCGCCGTCCGCGTAGGACAATAAAAAACCATAATGCAATTTGCATCCGGCAAATTGCTCCCCTAAATCTAACGATTAAAGAAATCAAAACTTCCTGCACTTCCCAAAAGTGCAAAACCACCCCAAAAATCTCATAATGTAAAGAACATTTCCCCATATTCCTTGACTTTTACGACATATAGTGCTATAATTTAATAGTAAAAAAATACATATCCCCGTAAGAAAACGGGGAAAACGGAGGAATATCATGGCAAAAGTATTAGTTGAAACAAGTGCTCGTCACGTACACCTTTCCGAAGAACATATCAAAATCCTCTTCGGCGCTGACGCTACTCTCACACATAAGAAGGATCTCTCCCAGCCCGGTCAGTTCGCTTGCGAAGAGAGAGTTACAGTTGTAGGCCCCAAGAAGTCTATCGCTAACGTAATTATCCTCGGTCCTGCTCGTCCTGCTACTCAGGTTGAAGTTTCTCTCACAGATGCTCGTACCCTCGGCGTTAACGCTCCTATCCGTGAATCCGGTGATGTTGCAGGAAGCGGCGCGTGCAAGCTCGTTGGTCCCTGCGGCGAAGTTGAGATCGCTGAAGGCGTTATCGCTGCTAAGCGTCACATCCACTTCACTCCCGAAGATGCTGCTGAATTCGGTGTTGCTGACAAGGAAATCGTTTCCGTTAAGATCGACTCTGACGGACGTTCCCTCGTATTCGGTGACGTTGTTGTTCGTGTAAGCCCCAAGTTCAAGGCTGCTATGCACATCGACACAGACGAATCTAACGCGGCTGCTGCTTTCGGCGAATGCTACGGTGAAATCGTAAAATAATCTCAAAATACAAAAAATTACCGCATAGGATCACTCCTGTGCGGTTTTTTTAATCAAAATCGACGTTCCGAAAATCTCCCACGAATAATATCTGCCGACAGAAGCAAAATACTATTGTCAAAAACTCAAAGGAAATTCGGTTCGTGAAAAAATTTATTTTGCTCCTCTTCGCATATCTTGTGGTGTCAACCGCCATCTTCCCGATAAACGCCGCAGATGCAAATCATACGATCAATCCCGTCGATCGCGATTACCTCATCAAAGCGGTCGCCGCATCATATCCCGATGTATCGTTCGGAGCGCGCGTCGCAATCGCCGCAGTTGTTGTCAACCGTGTCAAGTCTCCCGACTATCCCGACACCGCCGCGGGAGCGATCGTTTCCCTCGGTGATATGTTTAATCAGGTGGGATCTGCGAAGAAAATATCCCCTGAAATTCTCCGTCTCACCGCCGATGCCGTTGATACAGTTCTCGCAGGTGCTGATCCGACGGGCGGATGCACATCTTTCGTTTGTCACGAGCGAGTGATGAGAGGCGGAGAGATATCGGCGCGGACTCCGCTTGATCTTTTCTTCAACGATTATTCTGAGGAGAACATCAAGCACGACATTCTCACGTCAATGAGCTACTGCAAGGTAATAATCGACGGGATCGGTTTTTATTAAACAAGGACACAAAGCCGCCCATCGCAATAATTACCCCCGACAGATGTCTGACACCGTCGGGGGATGTTTTATTGAGGCAGATCAAATTGAGTGATATTATTCAATCGGTACTTTATGATACTGAACACCAAACCAATCAAGGTCTGATATTTTTATCTTACCATCTTCAAGAGCAACCTTTACGTTTTGCTCACTTCCATCTTTGTAATAAACCGTTACGTACTCGCTCTTGATACTCGAAAACCAGTATGTGTATCTGTCATCCCTGAAAAAGCCTTCAAGTGCGTCATCAGTTCCTATTTCGCCGCTCTCCGTCAAATCAACGATTTTTTCGATATGCTTTGGCTCAGAGAAATAGTTGATGCTGTATTTATCAAGGTCGGTAATTTGAATATGATCGTTATTCAAAGCCTCTTCGATTCCTTCGGTCCTTCCATCAGTATATTCGATAAGCACATACCGACTGTTCGGGTTCGCAAACACATAAATATAGCTGTCATCTTCAAAGAAAGGTTCTTCCGCTTCGGGAAGCTCCAGATCTTTCGTATTATAAGTTATACTTTTGATTTCTTTTTGTGCGTCGGTAGGATCGCGCTCAATCGGTGCTTCTATAATATGATCTGTTGTGCCATCAGGAGTCTGTGAAATATCATTTTCTTTGTTTTCATCATTTCCACAGCCACCGAACGAGAGTAAAAATGCAAACGTTAAAGTTAAAGCTGTAATTTTTTTCATAATCGTTTACCTCCTTTATTTAGACGGAAAAAACCTTGAATTTGTTCCGCAAATCCTCTTTTATCGGTCTTTCTTTTTGCAGATCTTGGAAATCCCAATGCTGAGCGTGACAGCACTCACAAGCAAAGATGATATCAGCACTATGAATTGAATATTCCCGTTTAAGCATTGTCCCCAGTTGCGGAAATCCACCTGATATGAACTGCTTGATGATGGACCAAACAAGACGTTTGCCACATAATTGGTAAAATAAAGCGTAATTCCGCTGACTGCGGTACAGATTCCCGTCTTAAAAAATCCATTAAGACGAGACGCACATACTGCCGAACATATTACAGCAAGTGCAAAGCCGTATGCAGTCATCAGAATTGCATTGCCAAGCATAAATGACTGCCAAAGTCGAATGTGCATGAGCATCAAAACAGTCAACAGAAATGTGACTGTAAACGAAATGATGAACTTGTAGCGGGAGTAGTTGGTTTTGGACAGCAGAATAGGTACAAACAGCTGCACATAACCCATTAAAACGCCGATACAAGATGTCAAAAACCAAGACATACCATCGGTGTATACCGCACAGGTAAACAGAAGAAGGCAGATTGACAGATATGTTGAAACACAAAAAGAAAGAAGCTTCTTCGATTCGAAAAAATATGTAACCGTAGGCACAAATGTGTAGGCACAGATGAGTGCAGTTAATACAATGAAAAACCAGGACAATGTGTGGTCTATGGCGAGATTACAAATAAAACAGGTCAAAAGAGCGACTGCATATGATATTGTCGGAACCCAAAACCACGCACTGCGGATCACACGGAATTTACGCGCTTCGTGCTTCATTTTTCTTGTGTCTGTATCAGTTGAGGCTGTGATCAATTCGTGTTCGCTTATATCAAGCACACGGCAAATATCGGAAATCAGAGTAATATCGGGATACGACACGCCTCGCTCCCATTTGCTCACAGCACCTTCGGTTACAAACAGCATCTCTGCCAAGTCTTTTTGCGAATAGCCTTTCTCGGTTCGTTTGGTTTTTATGAACGAGCCGAATGTTTTTTTATCGGTCATATCGTTTCACCTCCGACCATTATTATACGCCAATCAACATTTGAAGTCAATGGACTGTTAAGCCACCCCCGATTTTTAAGGGATAAAGACAAGTCCACATATGGTATCGACCCAATTATAATCAAAACCACCAGTGAAACCGGTAGAATGCGCAAGTCATATTAGGGCATATGACTTGCTGCGCCTTAAGACGCACTGAAATAGTCCGCCAATCGCATATGATGCACTACAAGCGAAAATTCCCTTAACATAGCCTTCCTCCGGGAGGAAGGGGGACCGCTTTGCGGTGGAAGGAGCCTGCGTAATTTTGAACTGAGCTGAACCTTAGCGTTACGCGCTCTCCCTCAGTCACCTGCGGTGACAACTCCCTTCCGGAGGGAACCTTAAAGCTAAAAAATTTCGCCTCCACCGGCATAGCTGGTTATTATATACACACAAAACAAAAATCGGCAGAGAAAACAATTCCTCTGCCGAAATTTCTGTACTTTCGTATGGCAGGAATCCTTATGAGAAACCTCATAAAGCGTGCCTG
Organism: Oscillospiraceae bacterium; assembly: GCA_015063455.1. Classification (GTDB taxonomy): domain Bacteria; phylum Bacillota; class Clostridia; order Oscillospirales; family CAG-272; genus UMGS1696. Next base: position 1,464 of record SVUC01000094.1, on the reverse strand, counting down.
ATTTTTTAATTATCTTTCGTCTTCGTCGCTGCCCCAGCCGAGAACGTTGTTGCAGTACTTTTCAAAGAGCATTGCAAGCTCGCTGCGGAGTGCTTCATCTGCGGGTGTGATTCTGTTGTTTACAAGAACGAGAAGATCGTTCTGCTGAGCGAACTGAACACCTGTGAGAGCCCAATCAGCTACCATATTCTTATCAGCGGGTGTAAGACGTACAGAGTCTACGTTTGTGCGGATGTTTTCAACGTATACTGTGTATCTGTACATAATGAGGTACATCTGCTGGTGAGTGATATAGTTGTGGGGTCCGAATGTGCCGTCTCCGTAACCTTCAACAACGCCCATTGCGTTAGCCCACTGGATACTTCTTACCATTTCGGTAGTAAGTCTGGGGTCAGAGTAGGAAACGTCTGTGAAGTTAGATGTCTTATATCTTGTAAGGTCAACACCTGCAAGACGAGCGAGAGCTGTTACGAACATCGCACGAGTCATTGTGGAGTTAGGCGCGAAGGATGTGTTTGACACTCCCTTGAAGAGACCGTTCTGGCAAACGAACTCAACTGCGCTGTAGTATGTTGCTCTGGAGGAAACGTCTGTGAAGGGGTTTTCCCATTCGGGAATAACTTCTTCGAATGTTACCTTTACTGTTACGTTCTTTGTAGGCTTGAATGTGTATGTAGCACCTGTTGTAGTTGTCTTATAGTCTGCGGATGTAAGAACAGACTTGTTGTCAACCTTAACCTCGGAGATCGCGTAACCGTTGTTGGGAGTGATAACGAGCTTGATCTCGGAGCCCATACCAACTGTGATGATCTTATTTGAGATTGCGGGAGAAGCTGTTACCTTACCGTTTGAGCCTGTGTCAACAGTTACAGCGATAACGCCGGGGAGGTAGTCATCTTCATCGTAACCTTCTTCAAAGACGATCTCATCTTCTTCGCCGAGAGTAACGGTGATGCTCTTGTCGTAATATACGAACTTGGATTCTTCTTCAGCGTAGTTTGTAATTACTACATAGTAATCGGAGTCGTCGAAGTCTCTGATAGTGCTGCTGCGGAATGTGAGGTCGTAACCGTTGAGGTCGATCTCGATATTGCGGGAAACATCGTACTTTGTTGTGGATGTTACAGAAGCATCTGCGCCGAGAACGAGAACGATAGGTTCGTCAGGATCGGTCTCGTCGAGCTTGAAGAACTCTTCAACCTTTGTATCCTGTGTATTTGTGTATGTGAGAGCTGTTGTGAAGCTATCATATGTAGCGATAAGCTCGTCATCGTAGTAGAAGGAAACCTTAGGATCGGTTACTTCTACTGTGAAATCTTCGTAAATCTCACCGATGGAGAGGCGGAGAGTTACGTATCTCTTGCCGTCTTCTTCATCTTCGAATACGTTAACTTCTTCGATAAGGTCCTTGTTTGACGCCTTAACTCTGCCGTTAGTCTTGAGAACCTCAAGGGTGATCTCTTC
>SVUC01000093.1 GCA_015063455.1 Oscillospiraceae bacterium | reverse complement strand
TATGTGATCTACCGTCCTACAGGATATTTCTACGATATCGCAAAGGTATTCAAGCCTTACGTTGATAAGGGAGAAATGCAGCTTCTCAAGGGTTACGGCAATGTAAAGGCAAATGTTGTAGACTGTCCCGATTTTGCTCAGTTTATCGTAGACCATATGAACGACACAAACGTTACATATAATGTGGGCGGAAAAGAGACATACACCTATGAAGAAATGGCAAAGATGTGCTTTGATGCGGCAGGTAAGCCGCTGAAGATCAAGTGGGCACCTATCTGGCTGTTCGGGATTCTTGCAAATCTGCCAAAAATCAAGAAAGCAGGAAAGCACGACATAATTCTGTTCTCCAAGTGGACACTCAGCCATAATCTCGTAGGAGATACTGAAGTTGGGGACAAGAGCTTTGCTGAATATATTAAGAATTACTTTGGAAAGGGGAATAACTGATTATGCCTTGGTCACTTCTTGGTATCCTTCTCGCAGTATGCGCTGTACTTTGTGCAGTAGGATTTTATAAATTCGTTTATTTTCTTTCAATCGGATACGGATTTGCCGTAGCAGGCGGCGGTATCGCGATTTTTGTAATGTATCTCATCAACCCATCCGCGACTCCTTTGTGGATCGTAATTGTTCAGATGGCACTCTTTATCGCATACGGTGTTCGTCTTTCGGGATTCTTGCTCGTCCGTGAACTGAAGAATGTATCCTTCAAAAAGACAGATGTTGCAAAAGATACTCTCGCAAAGAACAACGAAAAGAAAATGCCGTTTTTCGTACTTGTTACAATTTGGGTTTCCGTTTCGATCCTTTATGTAGCACAGGTCAGCCCGATGCTTTTCAGATACAACAATGCATCCTTTGACATTATCGTTCCCGTAATCGGCTTTGCCGTATCCGTATTCGGACTTGTCCTCGAATCTATCGCTGATAATCAGAAGTCCGCACAGAAAAAGGTGCGTCCCGATATGGTAGCTACAGAAGGACTTTACAAGATCGTTCGTTGTCCCAACTATCTCGGTGAGATCATTTTCTGGACAGGTATATTCGTAAGCGGAGTTACAACATACGCTACAGTAGGCCAGTGGATTACCGCTGTACTTGCATATATTTGCATCGTGTTTATTATGTTCAACGGCGCACAGCGTCTTGAAAAGCGTCAGATGGCACGTTACGGTGAAAATGAAGAGTATAATACATACGCAAACAAGACACCTATCATTATCCCGCTTCTTCCCATTTATCATCTTAACAAAAAGAAATAATTCTTTGAAAGAGGGACATATATGAAAGACTTTTCAGTTTCTATGGCTCTTGTGGATTATATTCCCGTAATCTTTTTCGCTATCGCATCTGCTATACTCATGCGAGGTCTATATAATAAAATGAGTAAGTGTTCGTTTGCGATTTTTGCTGCCGGTACGATCAATATAGTCTCCGCAGGTGCACTTAAAGCAACATATAAGCTTCTTTATGCTGCGGGAATATGTGATTTTGATGCTCTGAACAAAATGTTTTTCCCAGTGCAGTCGATAGGTTTTCTTCTTGCAGGTATAGGTATTCTTACGATGCTGTGCAGTAAAAACAAAGAGAATACACTTCTTGCCGCGGCGCCTCCCGTATTCAGTGGAACATTCGTGTTTGTCGGGATAATGGTAGCAGGACTCGGTCTGATGAATACAGTTCTTTGTATTCTCTCAGTTAAGCTCAAAAAGCCTGCTCTTATCATACTCTTTGTTCTCTCGTTCATTTGCTCTCTCTGTATGGGTTACCTCTCATCACAGGATTTCGCTGAAGCATCAATGAACTGGATCGCAGAAGGCGTAAACGTAATAGGTCAGGGATCATTCCTTGCGGGCACACTCCTTCTTCATAAAAACGGGCTTGAAGGATTAAAGCTCAGAGTTGGTGAAAAGCATGACTGAAGCTATTCTTAAAAAAATTTCATCAAAATATCCGCTTACTGAAATTGATACCGAAGGTATGTCGAGCCTTAAAGCGAACGGTATGACGTTTACTGTGAAAGCTTACAAAGCAGATGGCCTCGGACACGTGTCGGTAATGCGTGCCAACGGATTTTTCGGACTTATGAAGATGGATACTCTGATAATCAATCCCGACAAGACAGATCTTCCGCTATATTCTTACGACCGTATATTCGCAATGGGGAACGATACTCTTATTGTTGAGCTTTACGACACAACGCTTTCCCAATTCGATGACAGATCCCTCGAATCCGTGAAAAATGAATTCACATTTATTCCCGAGAGAGATCCCGGGGAGCATTGGTATGACAGCATCAAGCTCTCATCAAGTATTTCAAAAAAGGGAAAAAGAAAACAGACAAAAGCGATTGACGAGCTCGCACTGAATCACTTTGAGTCTTACCTTTCTTCTGAGTGTGGAAAAGTTGATGATGTATCCGCAAAGCGAGAGAAGGCGGCAGTATATGTAGACGGACTTCTCAAAAACGGCGGACCGTCTACCGATGTTTTCAAAAAGGAACTAGGAGAGGAAAAAACAGAGCAGCTTTTCAGAAAATTTCTGTTCGGAATAGAGTAAAATTTCAGAATAATACAGCTTATAACCCAAAACAGCTCTGCCATAAGATTGGCGGGGCTGTTTTGATTTTTGATCTCAGTTTATTCAAAGCCTAATTCCGTGAATAATTCCGACTCAATTTCGTAGATCTGATCAATTGGGATTTTTTTGCCGTCACAAAAAACGATCATTCGCTCATATTCGTCTATTTCTTTAACAAGTCCGGTCAGGCTGATATATGCTCCGCCGCATTTTCTTTTGTCAGGTCTGAAATAAGTGAGCTTCACCTCAGGAAGATCATCAATCCTTTCCGAGAGTATCTGCAGCTTGTCGCCGAGAACAGATTTTACATATTCATCAATGTCGATCATATTGTCAGTCAAACGTGCAGTTTCTTTTAAGGCATTGTCGTGTCCGTTCAACGCTTCAAAAGGTGCGAACTGTGCCGCTCTGCTTGAGAGAGACATTGGTCTGTGCCTGACATATGCGGGACGCGACGCCTTTATAATATCACTGTATTTTTTATCCATGATTTTTCTCAGGCTTTGTGACCGCCGATCTGAGCATTGCGGGACATAGCGGTAGCATCTGCCTGCAGATTCATTCCTTTCAGAACAATATTTTTTCCGTATTTCTTTTTGAGTCCCAGAAGTGCCTTCTGCATATTTTTCTCACGTGACAGAGATTCAATCATTTTTTGCCTGATTTTTTCGAGCTCGGTGTAGTCAGTGAACAGATCAAGCTGCTCGCCAATTCCCGTGTTCTTTTCGACTGCTCTCTCATCTACCACCTTGCAGGCGGTGAGGTTTATCCGCCGTACTGTCAGAGTAGGGTCAACGATACGTCTGTATAAGCTTATCACAGCATCCGTAATCAACTTGGTAGAGGAAGTCTGACACTTCAGATTTGCAGTACCGTGAGCGTGTTTCGGGATTTTTCTGCCGTAGTGATCGACTACAATTTCTCCTGTGTAGTTGTGTTTTCCTTGAAGATTTTCGACATCATATCCGACGGTGAGTACTATCTGATCGGTGACAAGATTTTTGTCTACAAGATCGAGTACGAGAAGATCTGTCATCTCCTTTACTATAAGCTCTGCTTTTTCACAAGAGTATGGATTCTGAAGTACCTGCCCTGTGCCGATGCTGTTTGCCATTGGTCTGTAAGCCTTGATCTCAGCGAGGGTACACGGCTCGTATCCCCAAGCGTGATCTATCAGAAGCTCCGCATTTACACCGAACATTTTGAACAACAGATCTTCATTGTAGTATGAATTCTCTCCTCCCAGAGAGCAGCGTGCGATGTCTCCCATTGTATAAAGTCCATTTGCTTCAAGTTTGCGTGAATATCCACGTCCGATTCGCCAAAAATCAGTGAGAGGCCGGTGAGACCACAGCTTTTCACGATACGTCATCTCATCAAGCTCAGCAATTCTGGCACCGTTCTCGTCGGGTTCGGTTTTCTTGGCTTCTATATCCATAGCGATCTTTGCGAGATATAGATTTGTGCCGATTCCCGCAGTAGCGGTAATTCCGGTGGTTTTCAAAACATCCGCAACCATCATTGAGGTGAACTCTCGTGCGGTCATTTTGCTGAACGAGAGATATGGCGTAAGATCAATAAAAACCTCGTCGATCGAATAAACGTGAATATCTTCGGGTGCGACGTACTTCAGATATACCTGATATACTTTGGTGCTGTAGTCAATGTAATACGCCATACGCGGAACAGCGGTAATGTAGTCGAGCGCGAGGGAAGTGTTTGTCTTCAGTTCATGGTCGAATACAGATGATCCGATGAGCCGACCGAGAGGTGAGTTCCTTTTGCGGTTATAATTTATTTCTTTCACTTTGCTTACAACTTCAAACAGCCTCGCTCTTCCTGAGATTCCGTGAGCTTTGAGTGATGGTGTCACCGCAAGGCAGATAGTTTTCTCAGTTCGGCTTATGTCTGCTACAACAAGATTTGTATTCAGCGGATCAAGCCCGCGCTCAACACATTCAACTGATGCGAAAAATGACTTTAAATCTATACATACATATTGTTTTTGATTCATCGAAAACAAACATCCGTTCTTGCTTTATATAAATATAATACCACTTTACAACCGAAATGTCAATAGATATGGCCTATAAAATCAAACAAATGTTTGTGAAATGAGAAAATTTGATCTGGAGCGTACGAATTTTTTCGGAAAATAAAAAGTGGTATAGATAATACTATACCGCTTTTTTGTCTGTGAAATTTGGCATCAATCCACTTTTGTTTCGTTTTGATTCCGCATAACTTCTGCATATCTGAGCATTTGTTTGCGCGATGAAACACCGAGCTTACCAAGAAGATTGTGGTTGTGATATTTGAGTGTACTTTCCTTGATCCCCATCAGAACGAGTATTTCCTTAGCCGTTTTTCCTGATAAATAATACTCAAACAAATTTTTCTCGGATTCCGTGAGAGTTTTTATTCCGGCGATGAAATACTGATAATCCGCAGGATCTATCTCTGTTTTGCGCGAATATGCGAGTCTGTCGATCTCTGTCTGAAGACGGAGATTTTCGTTTTCCGCAGCCTGGTGCTTTGTCTCAAGATCCGAGAGGGTTTTATCGTGCTCTCGTTCCTGCCTGTCGAGATACTCGATCAAGTCAAGTATTTCGGGAATATTAGATGTGGTTTCAGACCTTTTGTCAGACTTTATTTTTTCAAGCACCGACAAAATTGGTGAGAGAAATCGTTTGCTGAAGTATTTACAGAAACTGACTGTGAAGAACAGAAGAAGTACGATAAGAATGGCACTTTGTCCGATGCTTCGAAGAAGTGTACGGTCATAGTCTGATTTCGGAATCATTACTACGAGCTGATGCTCCTGTTTGTCACCTGATAGGGAGATCTTCTTTGTGATACCGAGATACGAAAAGTTTTCCGACTTGAAATGAGTAAGAGCTCTGTTGTTTTTCAGTATTGCATAATCGGAGGTAAGGGAGTGAAAGTGACCGTCTGAGCTTCCGCAGCTCAGAGATTCATCTGTCAAAAGTACATTTTCGTGATCCGAGGTCAAAAGACAGGTGAGATGCGGTGTTTTTGACGGCTGTGCGTGGTAAGTCATGAAGTAGCTTTCACTGATCTCATATCCGCAGATACCGTAGAATGCTCCATCACCGCTTATCATCGGAACGGTAAGAAGAAGAGCTTTTTCAGATGTTCCGGGAAGAATAAAAAGATCGGTGACCCTGTACGCGCTCTCGAGAGAAAGGGCGTCACTTGATGCGATCTTAGCATAATTGGGAAACAGATCAGTTCTGAATTCGAGACGCCATTTGCGGTGAAGGGTTATTTCGTGTGATTTTGCAGTTTCTGCGAATCCTCGGTACATCAGCACCTCTGAGCCTGACGTGTGGTAACCGTTGATCTGTAAATAAAGTCCGCTTTTTGAGGAAGAAGCTTCAGGCAGTGAGCTGTTGACTGTAGCATTAAGCATCACAAAAGCACCTGAACAATTTGCCTGCCTCAGCTTGTGCTGAAGCGGTTCAAGCATAGCGTTTTGGATATGTACGAGTCCAGAGGGGGAGTCGGTCAGAGCAGAGAAGGGAATATTTAATTCCTCCAGCTGTTTATCCAAAGTTTCTGTCAGATCCTCAGAGAGTGATATGGCAGAAGCCGCAAGATGATCGAAATGTACCGAAATATCTTTTTCAAACACTTCCATTTGTATATCGAGAACGTCATAGAAGGTTTCAGCTGTAGTGTTTGTGTGTCCGAACATAATCAGACCGAGTGTAAGTATAGCAAGGAGTATAATGGTCAGAAGGAGCATATATGCAAAGAGTTTACTCTTCAGCGACCATTCCGAATAACGCAGTGCTGAATTCTTTGACATATCTGTACCTCTGATTAATCAATCGAGCAGAATAATTCCCAAAGCTCATCTGTAAGCGAGGAAATGCTTTCTCCGTTTTCTGCCCGTTCTATAAGTGAAGACTGCATTTCACGAATATCTTTGTAGAGAGCGTTTGTCTTATCATAAAATCCTTCAAAATCGGGACGGACAACAGGGATGTACTCGTCGTGCATAGCTTTGATAGCAGTATAAAGACTTTCATATCCCGCATCTTCAAAGCTGTAGCTGTCAATTTCCTCGAATGCTCCGTCAGTTACAGGCATATATCCCGTCTGCACAACAAAGTCAAGATTTCTCTTTCCCTCAGTAAACCATTTTGCGAATTCGTATGCAGCTTCAGCTTTTTGCTCTGTTGTTTTGAGTGCACATAAACCTACTCCCGTCTGCGGCATATATTCTTTACTTCCGTTAGATTTAGGAAGGGGAAGCACTCTCAGCTCCATTGGTTCAGATGTGTTGTCGGGATAAGTTATGGTGTCATTGTAGTATCCTACAGCGGCAGAAGAGCCGATACCTGAGAGAACCTCGCCTGTCATAACCTGTGTGTTTGCATAAGAATCGGATACAACAACGTGTCCTTGGGCAAGTGCCTCAGCGAACATATAAAACGATTCCTTGATTGCGGGATCATTCTCGTCATACCATCCGTTGTCCGTGTATTCGAGGCTACCGTGACGCGAGAGAACGTCAAGCTCAATATGACGGATCAGATAGTCAAATGCGCAGAAAGCTTTACCGTCGGACCATTCGTAATATTTTTCTGCAGCATCAAAGAAGCCACCCCAATCTGCAAGACTTTCATAAGTTACTCCCGTATCCTCCGAGAAACGTGAGAATTGTGAGCCGCTTATAAACAGAGCGTATGTAGACTTTGAAACGGGAAAAACAACGAGTTTTTCATCTATCACACCGCTGTCAATAAATTCGGGGACGTAGCTGCTGAGCTCTTTGTCGCTGAACCACTCGTTCCAGTCAAGAAGATTTTCGATCCCTAGGGATGCGGCGTTCTGCGTGTGACAGGAAAAGAGATCAGGCATCTCAGGTGCCCCCGGCTTATCGCTTTGTGCGTCAAGAAGCTGAGCGAGGATCTTTGACGTGCTTGTCACATTTGTAACCTGTACCTGAATTCCTTTTTCACGCCCAACCGTATCATTGAATTCCTCGATCAGCAAGTTCATAGGAGCATCTGCCTGTTCGCCGTAGACGTGCCAGATCGTCAATGTGACAGGATCCTTCGGATCAAGAAGCGACTTGTCAGAGCAAGCGCTCATACATCCGATAGATAGAATAAGGATTAATACTCCTGATAAGATACGTGCAAATGTTTTTTTCATAATTTTTCCCTTTCAGACGTTTTTGCGTCTGATTTTCGAATTGTAAGTCAAAAAATTTCAATTTTCCCAACCTTTTGGGCATTTGGGTGGGGGACAAAAATCCGAAAATCCGTATAATAGTTCTTGCAAGAACAGTTTAAGGGGGGTATAAATCTTGCTGCTACTCAAAAGAACGGGGTATCCTCAAGGTGAAATTTCACCATGTCTCCGAAAGCGCGCCAACGGATTCGGAGATCGCCCCAACTACTATGACTATTATACCACAAAAAATTCAAACAATCAATGCAGTACGACAGACAGTTTGTGATTTAATATGTGGAATACTGATAGATGATATTGTGAAAGGAGTACTTGATATGGCAAAGAAAAAAACATCTGCTTATAAGATAATCTCGGACTCTGGCGGAAACAGATATAAGTTTTATTGCGACCTTTCAGGCGCGTTGGTGTGTACAACAAATACGTATTGCGAGAGTACACCTGAAGCTGAACTTGAAGCAGCTTGGGAAGCGGAAGGAAAGAAGAATTTCAATTTTTGCCACAAATGCGGCAAGTGGGTGATCGAAGCAATGTATAATGCCGATGCTCTCGAATGTGTCGAATGTGCGCCGTGGGAAAATACTCCGGAATACTGTAAATTTTGCGGCGGGAAGGTATCTGTTTCAGATGCTGTTTGTCCCAAATGCGGAGAAAAACTGATCTATGGGGGGAATTTCAATGATCTATTACAACAAGAGTGAAAAATATATTCTTCTTGAATCACTCGGCATGGGTCCTTATGCTATGAAAAAGATCAAGGTGTGTCCGAGATGCGGGCAGATCGTAAAAGCGTGGTCACTTTTTTGTCCTGTGTGTAAAAAGGGTTTGTCCGGCAGAACGCTGTTTGACACATATAAGGATATGCACCTGCAGTGTTCATACTGTAAGATCCCTCTGGCACAGGATACGATTTACTGTCCGCATTGCGGAAAAAAAGTTAAGCAAAACCATTTGAGATAATTTACGCTGACAAAAGGAGATGACATAATGAGAATAAATACACATTTCAAACGAATATTTGCTGCGGCAATGGTTGCTGTTCTGCTGATTGGATGTCTGCCGACATCAGTTTTTGCTGCAAAGGAAATGTTTACAACATATCAGATCGATGACGTTACCATTACCGGTATCGATGCTCCTACAGCGGGTAAAAAATTCGATTTCACAGTAGAGGAGACCTCACAGAAATATAACGTCATAAAGGTTGCCTGGAGGTCACAGTATGGCAGTAATTACATAACAAACACCTCGGAAACAGCAAATGCAGGAACAAAATACACGGTTTACGTGGTTCTTGAGGTCGCAACCGCCAATCATTATTTCAATACCGACAGCTCAAGAAGACCGGCAATTTCGAGCGTCACCGTAAACGGTAAAACTGCAAGTGCAAACAATGCGATGGATTACAGCCTTTTCTCGGTGGACGCATCCAAGTATGAGCACGATACCACATATCAGAAATACCTCAC
>SVUC01000092.1:2033-9696 GCA_015063455.1 Oscillospiraceae bacterium | reverse complement strand
ACATAGCTACAGGCGCAGGTCTTCCTAAGTTTATGGGAATCCCCGGTGAAAATCTCTGCGGTGTATATTCCGCCAACGAATTCCTGACGAGAATCAATCTCATGAAGGCGTACAAAAGCGATTCCGCAACACCGATAATGCACGCAAAGAATGCAGCAGTTGTCGGCGGAGGTAACGTAGCAATGGACGCCGCAAGATGCGCCAAACGTCTTGGTGTTGAGAATGTTTATATCGTATATAGACGCGGCGAGGCTGAGCTTCCCGCAAGAGCCGAAGAAGTTGAACACGCAAAGGAAGAGGGAATAATCTTCAAGCTTCTCACCAATCCAACCAAGATCATTGCAGATGAAAACGGAAACGCAGCTCAGCTTGAGTGTGTCGAGATGGGTCTCGGAGAGCCGGACGCCAGCGGAAGACGCCGTCCTATAGCGATCGAAGGCTCTGAGTTTATTCTCGAATGCGACTGTGTAATTATGGCTCTCGGTACAAGTCCTAATCCTCTTATTAAATCAACAACCGAAGGACTTGAAGTCTCAAAATGGGGCGGAATAATCACAGATGAAGGCGGTGCAACATCCCGCGAAGGTGTTTATGCCGGAGGAGACGCTGTAACAGGAGCTGCAACTGTAATTCTCGCAATGGGAGCGGGTAAGACAGCTGCCGCATCAATTGATAAATATATTATGTCAAAATAAAAATTAACGCATAGGTTTTTGATCTTGAACTGACCTATGCGTTTTTTGTTTTGATATGTGGTCTGTTTAGATTGCAAAAAGATATTTGATAATTTTATAACGATTGATAATAATTGCGAAATATATATTGACATGTTAAAATCATAGTGCTATACTTAGTTAACCTTATTCGAATCTTTTATAACTATATGGAGGATCAAAAATATGACTTTAAGAGAAAAAATTCTGAAAACTTTCGTTGTAACGATCCGCGAGATTAACACACACGGCGGCCCTGAAAAGTTTTTTGAAGATTATCCCGTAGGCGGACTTTTCTACGGCGAGGGAAGACCGCTCCTTGACGAAAACGGCGTTGAAATGGGAACATTTTACAGCAACGAAAAGCTGAAGGAATGTCAGAAATATTCAAAGAAAAAGCTTCTTGTATGTGCTGACGGATGCCATCTCACAGGAAGAACATATTGGTCAAGTGCAAAGCTTTCGGGAGACCCTGATTACGAGCAGGATGCTTATAATATGGGTAAGATAATCGGTATGTCTTTCAACGATAAGGGTGTTGACTGGGTTCTCGGTCCCTGTATTGATATGTGTTTCGACCACACGACCGAATGGGGACTTACAAACGATCCTATCGTTACAGCAAAGATCTACCGTCAAATGATCAAGGGTATCAGAGACCAGGGCGTATGCGCGACAGCAAAGCATTTCCCGGGTATGGGTACATCTCATCTCAATATGCATATGACTCCCGGACAGAACACTTTTAATTTTGATCGCTGGATGGAGACATACGGATACACCTACTTGGAAATGTTCAAGGAAGACGTTGACTCCGTTATGACAACTCATATCACTCTCAAATCATACGATAACGAAAAACACGACGGATTCTATCCAATTGCAACTTTCTCCGAAAAGATCACCACTGAGCTTCTCAAGGGCAAACTCGGTTTTGAAGGTGCAGTAGTAACAGACGCTCTTATTATGGGCGGTATGGCTACAGGTGACCTTGTCGCGGAAACTGTACAGGCATTCAAGTCGGGTGCTGACCTTCTTCTCTGGCCGCCTGTTGAAGCTGCGGAAGTAATTGAAGAAAAGATTCTCAGCGGTGAGATTCCGATGAGCAGACTTGAAGACGCACTCAAGAGAATCGAGAGAATGGAAAACTTCCGTAATAAAGCTCTTGAGACAAAGTCTTACGACACTCCCGATCCTAAGTTTGCAGATGAGGCTTCAAAGGCAACTATCGCAAAGAGTATCTGTCTTCTCAGAAACGAACTTGATCTTCTCCCGCTCAATTCCGATAAATACAAGAAAGTTCTTATTGTTAACGGCACTGAGAGCGAAGATTCTTCATCGTGTAATCTCCTTAAAACAGAGCTTGAAAAGCACGGTATAGAAGCTGATATAGAGAGACATATCTATGATGTTCCATCAAATGTGTGCTGGCAGAGAGATATTGATGCGCTTCAGGCAAAATATGATCTTGTTCTCTTTAACATTGCTGCAAATCACGGTACATGGGGTACGCCTCTTATGCTTATCTGGGCGTCGCACCTCTTTGATAAGAAAAAGAAGGTTATTATTCACTACGGATCTCCTTACTTCGCAGAGGATTATTTCCCTGAGGATCCCACATATATTGAGATGAATAACAGCGCAAACGAAGAGTCTGCAAGAGCACTTGTTGAACGTCTTTTGGGAGAGAAGGAATTTACCGGAATTCCTTCAATGATTCTCGATATTTTATAAAAATAAAGCTAGTGATGGGACTCGAACCCATGACCTGTTGATTACGAATCAACTGCTCTACCACCTGAGCCACACTAGCATACTGAACCTTTTGAATCCAGCTTTTATATTATACTATAAGAAACAACCTTTGTCAAGTAAAATAACAAATTTAGAATTAAAAAACAAAAGCGGAGAACAGCAATTCTGAACTCCGCTTTATGTATTCTGAAATTATTCAGCGTCTTTTTCTTCTTCTGAAATTTCTGTTTCTTCAGCTTCTTCGGTTTCTTCCACGTCATCGACTTCTTCAGCTTCTTCGTCGAGAATGGGCTCTTCTTCGATGACTTCTTCGGGCTCGGGCTTTACAACCTTAGCACCGCAGAAGGAGCAGAAAGCGAAATCTTCGGAGATTTCATTACCGCAAGCTTCACATACAACAAGCTTCTTGAGCTTAGCAATGCTTGCCTTATAGGAAACGATGTCAGCCTTGAGTTTATCAGCCTTCATAATACTTGCTGCAATGTCAGCGGTGTAGTCCTCGCCGCTTCTTTCAGCATTGTAGAATAAACGACCGATTTCTTCATAAACAGTATTGAGCTTAGCCTCAGCGGATTTAATGTTAACGTTGAGTTTTGCAATATTTGTAAGCTCATTGGTTTTTTTCGCTGCTTTATCAGCAACATTAGATGCGTTCTTTTTGAAATCTTCAAAAAATGCCATATTGTAATTCCTTTCTTAATCTAAAATAAGATGTTTGAACAATAATATTATACACTTCAATGTGTGAAAAGTCAAATTAAAAACCTATTAAAATGTAAACATTTCTATTAACGTATCATAAACATTTTTAGAGGAATAATTAATACTCATTCTGAAAAAACTATAAATGAAAACAGAATTTAAGAAGGAGAAAAATAATGGAAGGAAAAGTATATAAAAGATACGTTCAGGGAAGAGCGAAAAAATCTCCAATAATAAAGGATACCGTAAATGCGTTTTTGATTGGAGGGACAATATGTACGGTAGGTGAGGGACTCCGTCAGATGTATACTGCCATCGGACTTACTGAGGAGAATGTGGGAACTATGACGTCAGCAACTCTAATATTCATTACAGCACTTCTCACAGGCCTCGGAGTCTTTGACAGTATTGCAAAGCGCGCCGGCGGCGGTACCCTCGTTCCTATCACTGGGTTTGCGAACGCAGTGACTGCTGCAGCGATAGATAATAAATCAGAGGGATTCATCCTTGGAGTCGGCGGTCAGATATTCCGAATTGCGGGACCGGTTATAATTTTTGGTATATCATCAGGAGTTCTTTACGGAGTGATCTATTGGATATTGAAGATGTTCTGATCAGAGAATACTACGGTATAACGAGTCAGTATAAAGGTCTGTCAAAAAAAGACAGACCTTTTATATTTATACTATGGAGTGACCGTGGATGAAGCTTTCTGCAGGGGCTGTTATAACAACAGATTCAGGTGATGTTTTTTTCACGATCGTCATTATTACCGGATATTTTCTCTTGTCGACAGCACATATCATAACTATCTTTTTTTCTCCCGAATATGCGCCAATCCCTTTTATAACTGTAACGCCGGCTTCCTCAGACATTGTTTTGGCGAGATGCGATACATCACTGTCAATGATGATTACAAGCTTCGCACGCATTCCGCCGTACAAAATATAATTGAAAGACAATGTGCTGACGCAAAGCGCGAATCCGCTGTATATCAGGGTATCAATATTTCCGAAAACGATTCCGGATAGAATAACGATAAATGAGTCAATAATCAGAAAAATAATTCCTGTTTTTATGTGAGGCATTTTTCTTTGAAGAATTTTCACAGCAATGTCAGTCCCGCCTGTTGTCACATTCTGTCTGAAAACAAGACCGATACCTGTTCCCATAATTATCCCGCCCGACAGAGCACAACAGAACAAATCACTACTGGGCGGATTCGGGATCAGATATTCAATAACCGAAACGAATGCAGACAGTAAAAAACTTGCCCAAACAGTACCGAATAGAAATCTTAAACCGAAGATCGCAGTACCTGCTATCAGCAGAGGGATATTCAGAAGAAGTATGACTGTGCCATTGCTGATATTCGGAAAAAAGTGAGTAATAATGACTGCAATTCCGGAAACACCACCCGGAGCTATATTCTGAGGAGAGAGAAAAAGTGCAAATCCGACCGCAAACACCAAACTCCCAAGCGTAATATAAAAGTATTTTTTAATTAAATCCATCTTGTGTCTCCCAAATACATTCTTTTTACAGTATGTACTTGAAAAAATGTGTATATTCCGATATAATTAATATTGTGATATAAAAAACATCATTTCAGCAAAGGATGATATGGATTGAAGAAAAGAACAACAATCGGTTTTTTTGATTCGGGAATCGGCGGAATATCTGTTATGACGTACGCGAGAACGAGATTTCCATCAGCTGATTATATATATTATGCAGACTCCGATCACGTTCCGTACGGAACAAAAAAGCGTGAGGAGATAACTCTCTATTCTGATACCGCTGTTGATTATCTTGTTTCACATGGCGCAGACGCTGTAGTAGTCGCGTGCAATACTGCGACAAGCATGGCGATAGATTATCTTCGAGCAAAATATTCCGTGCCAATAGTTGGTATGGAACCTGCGGTGAAGCCTGCATCTGAGATACACAGCAACGAAAAAATACTTGTTTGTGCAACTCCTGTTACGATAGCAGGTGAGAAACTACATAACCTTATTGACAAAAATTACAATTCTGCCACTCAGCCTACTCTTGTTGCAACTCCTGATCTGGTTAGCTTCGCGGAGAATTCTGTCTTTGATACAGAGACTATATGT
The DNA here is from genome assembly GCA_015063455.1 of Oscillospiraceae bacterium. Lineage (GTDB taxonomy): Bacteria > Bacillota > Clostridia > Oscillospirales > CAG-272 > UMGS1696. Next base: position 4,409 of record SVUC01000092.1, on the reverse strand, counting down.
AATTATCTTGGTACTGTGATTGATAAAAAGGAGAGTTATGCAGCCGTCGTTCTTGGATGTACACATTTCGGATATTTTCGAGACAGCTTTCGAGAGTTTTTCGGAGAGATCGACATTTTTGACGGCACAGAGGGTACTGTAAACAGACTTTTTTCACTCCTGTGTGAGAATAATAAGTACATCGAGAGCGATGGTGACGGAAGCATAACTTATGTGAGATCCGGAAGAATTGTAACTGAGCAAGACGAATTAACCCGATTCGAAGAACTTGCGGACAGAATAGTGAAGTACTATAAATAATAAAACGCTGTCAGCGTTCCTTTAAGGTTCGCACGACAGCGATTTTTATTTTATGCATTTTCGAGTATCTTACATACGAGATCCCAGAGCCTTGCAAAGGAAGACACAGATAGGACCTCATCGGGCGAATGAAGATTTCTCAGATCAGGACCGATCGAGATTATGTCCATTTCAGGTCTTTTGCCCTTGAGAAGACCGCATTCAAGTCCGGCGTGTATTCCCATAACAGAGGCATCAGTCGAAAACAGTTCTTTATTTGATTTGAGATAAAGCTCCTGCATGGGTGAGCCTACCATATAGTCCCAACCCGGATATCTTCCAACGTGCTCGACCTTAGCTGCAGCGAGTCTTGCAGCACATTCGATTCTTTCCTGCATATTGTCAAGACGTGATGAGACAGACGAACGGGATGAAATAACGATCTCACAGCCATCTTCACTCTTTCTCACTACAGCAAGATTTGAGGAGGTCTCAACAAGCCCTTCAACATCTCTGCTCATTCCGTGAACTCCATTCGGGACAGATACAAGGAAAGCTATAAGTTCTCCTGATCTTAACTGGGATAAATATGATGCAGCCTTTTCTTCATCTGAGACTTTGACAAAGAATCCACGGTCATCCTCTACGAGCTCCCCTCTTATTTTGGTCTCCTCTTCACGAACTGCAGTAAGGAATAAATCCCTGTCAGAAACAGCAAGGGAGAGGGAACATTCGCGGGGAATCGCATTGTCACGGCTTCCGCCTTCGATAGATGCTACTCTTATATCGCAAGATTTCATTGCGTGATAGATTATCCGTCCGGCTGTTGCGATAGAACCGATTCTTCCGAGATTGATGTCCTCGCCCGAGTGGCCGCCAAAGAGACCGCCGATCTCAAATTTTACAGTGCTGTAATTTGCGGGGACATCACACGAATCGTAATTGAAGTAAATGTGTGATCTTACACCGCCTGCACACGATACGGTCGCAACTCCTTCTCCTGCCGAGTCAAGATTAAGAAGACGTGTTGACTTGGGCAGAGAAGTATCAAATGCACTCATGCCGCCCATTCCTGTTTCTTCATCAGTTGTAAAAAGAAACTCAAGCATAGGATGGGGAAGATCTGAATCAAGCACAGAGAGCATTATCGCAACTGCAACACCGTTGTCAGCACCGAGAGTTGTTCCGTCAGCACGGAGAAGATCGCCGTCAAGAATGAATTTGATCGGATCTTTCAGAAAATCGTGTTCTGTGTCCTTGTTAGCCTCGCAGACCATATCTAGATGTCCCTGAAGCATAATAGGAGCGTGATCTTCGTATCCCGGGGTTGCAGGAGCTGTAACAAAAACATTGTTTGCTGAATCAAGGACAGCTTCATATCCGAGTGCACACGCAGTATCGTAAACATATTTTGCGACTGCTTCTTCATTTCCCGATCCACGTGGAATATCTGAAATCTTTCTGAAATAATGGAATATTTTCTTAGGATTGAGTTCTTCGTATGTCATAAATAATTCCTCAATAACGTATTATTTTTTACTTTTTTGATTATATCATATTTGAGTGGAAAAATCAATCATATAAAACAGAACAATATCTTTATTATCGAAATGTAAAAAAACACAATAGAGTATTTCATAAAAGAGTAATTTGTGATATAATATCTTAAATTAATAAAAACACGGAGATTCAAATGGGAAAAATATCATCTTTGATTCGCGCCGCGTCAGGCAAGAAAAGGTTTAATTCCGCAATCATTCTCGCTGCGGGAAGCGGCAGGAGATTCAGCGACAGCAGAGCTAAGCAGTTCGTTGAAATAGACGGAGTATCCGTACTTGTCAGAAGTGCTAGGGCATTTGAAGAGTCTGAAGAGATACACGAGATCATAGTTGTGACACGCCGTGCAGACGTTGACGGATGTTTCAACATCCTTAGAGATGCAGGAATAAAAAAATTGACACGAGTTGTTGCGGGCGGTGATACGCGTCATGAATCTGCAAAGATTGGATTTGATTCAGCAAATCCAGAATGTGATTTTGTTGCAATACACGATGCAGCGAGATGCCTCGTAACTCCCCAGATGATAGAGGCTGCATT
>SVUC01000092.1:0-2023 GCA_015063455.1 Oscillospiraceae bacterium | reverse complement strand
GCATTCGAGAGTGCTTATGTGGACGGTGCCGCTGCGTGTGCAGGGCGAGTTGTCGATACGATCAAGAGAACAAACGGCAATAATGTTATAACCGAGACGGTCGACAGGGAAAACACCTGGCTCGTTCAAACACCCCAGATTTTTATGGCAGATATGTATCGTGCAGCCGCATATATGGCACAAAAAGACGGAATAATTGCAAGTGATGATTGCGCGCTTTGTGAACGCCTTGGATTTAAGGTCAAGCTTGTTGACTGCGGGAACACGAATATCAAGATAACTTATCCTGAGGATGTGATCTACGCGGAGGCTATTCTTAAATCACGTGAGCTGAAAAAGGATGGCACGATATGAGAATCGGACATGGTTATGATGCACATAGATTTTGTGAGGACAAAAAGCTTGTGATCGGCGGGGTTGAGATAGAGTATGAACTCGGCCTTCTCGCTCATTCCGACGGAGATGTACTTGTTCACGCGCTGATCGATTCTCTGCTCGGTGCAGCGGGAGAACGCGATATTGGATTCAAATTTCCCGACAACAGCAATGAATACAAAAACATTGACAGCTGTATTCTCCTCAAAAGAACAGCCGAGATACTGAAAGAAAAAAATCTTAAGATCGAGTATGCGGATATGACTATCGTTGCACAAAAACCAAAGCTTTCGCAGTATATAGAACCAATGCGGAAGAGAATGGCATCTGTTCTCGGAATTTCAGCTGATCGTTTAAACGTAAAAGCGACTACAGAAGAAAAAATGGGATTCACAGGAAGAGGAGAGGGAATAGCCGCTCACTCGGTCTGTATCCTCACAGAATAAAAAATACGCCGGAATCAAGAAGAAACCGGCGCTGTATCTAAATCGGCGATTTGTGAGGTTTTATAAAGAAACATCCGTGATTTTTCACATCCGTAACCTCTTATCGCTTCGCTAAACTGTTTAGGGCGGCTAGATCCGCCAATCTCAGTTTATGCCTTTTTTGAGGTAATGACAAAAGCACATAATGCTTCAATCCCGATGAAATACGTCTAACGTAATCTTTTTATCAAATTTTACAACTTATGGAAAGATAAATTCAATAAATAACAATAAAGATTTTTTTGAATGGAGATTAATATGGATATTAAAATTTCCCCCTCGATTCTTGCGGCAGATTTTCTTTATCTTGCTGATGAGATGAAGCGCGCCGAAGATGCAGGAGCGCATATGCTTCACTGTGATGTTATGGACGGTGTCTATGTCCCCAACATAAGCTTTGGATTTAACGTGATCAGCAGAATATCAACAATAACAAATCTTCCGCTTGACGTACATATGATGACATCCTGCCCCGAAAAGTACATAGATGAGCTCAAAAAAGCTGGAGCAGCGTCAATAACAATTCACTCGGACGTTATGCCGAAGGAAAAACTTATCGAGACTCTCAAGTACATAAAATCCCTCGGAATGAACGCTGCCGTTTCCCTGAAGCCTAAGTTCGATGCTGAAGTGGCGTTTGACTATGTTCCATATGTAGATATGATCCTCATTATGACTGTTGAACCGGGGTTTGGCGGACAAAAGTTTATGAGCGATATGATTCCGAAAATCAAAAAAGTCAGAGAGTATCTTGATCAGCATAAGTCCGAGTGCTCAATTCAGGTAGACGGCGGAATCGGCAAAGATTCAATTGAGGCTTGTGCAAAAGCGGGTGCAGATAATTTTGTAATCGGTACTGCATCATTTGGTGCACAGAATATGAAAGAGGCAGTTCAGAACTTTATTAAACTCGCTGAAAACGCAAGATAAAATCCTTTTTTTGACAAAAAATTATTGAGTTTTTTACAAAAAAATCTAAAAACCGGTAGTAAACCATTTTTATTGTCAAATTTCATATACAATGTACAACTGATGATCGATAATTCTGTAAGATATTACAAACCAAAAATTTGAGTTTTAGCAACAAAAATATTAAAAAATATGGTATAATATTTTATGTATGATGCAGAATTCTGCAAATGAATATAAAAACAATGTAAGAG
>SVUC01000091.1 GCA_015063455.1 Oscillospiraceae bacterium | reverse complement strand
GCTTATTCTTGCGACAAATCCCACCGTAGAGGGAGAAGCAACTGCAATGTACATTGCAAAGCTTGTCTCACCACTTGGAATCAAGGTAACAAGGATTGCAAACGGTGTTCCTGTAGGCGGAGATCTTGAATATGCTGACGAGGTTACCCTCAGACGCGCGATCGAAGGACGCTATACTTTGATATAAGCTAAAAAACTACTCGTGCTCACCTATGTGAACACAAGTAGTTTTTTTATCAGCTTTCTTTTCCTAACCAAACTATACCATCGTTATCAAGTTTAATACATAATATATTGGGGTTGTCTGCTACCATATATACGATTCCATCAGGTACATATACATCTTTTTCCAAACTATTTTTATAAAAACCTATAAAATCAGTTGCATATCCAAGAGACTCACTCAGTTTAATCTCGTCTATTCTTTCATATAAGTCTCGCTCATCTATATTCCAGTTCTGTATATAAATATTCCCATCATAAACTATCCATCCAAGACTGTCAAATGATGACAGTTGATTAATTCTTTTTTGCAGTTCCGAATCTGTCACTTGATTATCAGATATATCGTTTGGCTGTTCGTTATCATTAATTATATATTCCTGAGATTGATTAGCGGGTTGTTCTGTATCACCTTGAAGAATTTGAACATAGTCCTTGTTTTTTTGCGATAAGTCACTCTCATATGTGTCATTAAGAATAAACGGATATATATTTCCGATTGCTGAAATACATATGACTCCAAAAATAAAACATGCAGCCACAGGGATTATTTTTTTCCAACTTCTTTTTTTCACATTATGGCTCCCCATTGCTTCTGTAATATACTTATCATTAATTTCGCCGATAATTTCACATAATTCCTCTTTTTTCATAGATCAAATCCCCTTTCCAAAAGATGTTTGTGTAATTTTTTTCGAAGACGGTTAAGTGTCACAGACACGCTATTCTCTGTTATTCCAAAACGATTTGATATCTCCGTAACACTTTCAAAAAACCAATATCTGCAAACAAAAATTCTTCTTTTGTTTTCTGGAAGTTTATCAAGAAAATCTTCGATGCTTTTCAAAAGTTCCCGACGTTCAAGAAGATTTTCTATACTTTCTCCGTCAGATATTAATTCTGAGATTTCCTCAAGAACTACAGTAGCTTGTCCTCCACCACGTTTTTTAACAATATTATGTCTATACTTGTTAATTGACAGATTTCTTACAAGCCTTCCTAAAAAAGTTGATAAAACATTCGGTCTGTGTGGCGGAATAGAGTTCCATGCTTGTAAATACGCATCATTGACGCACTCCTCTGCATCTTCTTTATTGCCTAATATATTTTGTGCAATTGAAATACAGTATTTTCCGTACTTATCTGCTGTAGACGGAATCGCTTGTTCATCTCTTGCCCAAAACATTCGGACAATACTTTCGTCATCCAATATAATCACTCCTTCCATTGTTTTAATAATTCCGCCTTCACCTATATACACAATTATTTTTGTAAAATCTTACACTTATTTGAAAATATATTTATCTTATATACATTATAAAATTTTCATCATAAAAAGAGTCAGCATGTACTGACTCTTTTTATATTTAATTAATTCTAAAAATTAAAATACTCTGTTAATTCCTGCACCTGTTTCAATGAAAGAAGCGAGGTTTTTATCAAGTACATCAAGAAGCCTCAGGCGTGCTTCCTTTGATGTCCAGGCACAGTGAGGGGTGATAACAGTATTCGGCGCTGAAAGAAGAGGATTGTTCGGATCAGCGGGCTCTTTGGCTAAAACATCCGCGCCAAGTCCACCGAGTTTACCTGAAATAAGAGCGTCAGCGACGTCTTTTTCATTCAAAACAGCACCGCGGGATGTATTAACGATTACCGCACCGTCTTTCATTTTGCTGATAAATTCTGCATTTACCATTCCTCTTGTCTCGTCTGTCAGAGGACAATGAAGGGATAAATAATCACTCTGCGAAATAAGCTCCTCAGGCGTGACAAACTTAACACCGTCTTCGTATCCTTCAGTTTTTGATCTTCTTGTTGCGAGGACATTCATTCCGAACGCCTGACAGATCTTTGCAAAACGCATACCGATTGCACCGCATCCGTAAACGCCGACTGTCTTCCCTTCAAGTTCGACAAATTTTGCTTCGTGATATCTGAATCCGGGGATTCCTGTCCACTTGCCGTCTTTGACCATATTTCTATAACCTTCAAGATCGAATGCGTTTGCGAGAAGGAGTGTAAACGCGTGCTGAGCCACGGAAGCAGTTGAGTAACCCGGAACATTACAAACTTCAATTCCGCGCTCTCTGCATCTCTTGACGTCTATCATATCATATCCTGTGCCGAGTGCGGATATATATTTCAGATTTTTGCACTTTTCAAGAGCAGCTTCACCTATTTTCACTCTGTTAGTAAAAACATAATCAGCGTCAGAAATTTTATCGGGTGCTTCTTCATCACTCAACTTGTCATAAACCTCAACGTCCCCGTATTTTTCAAGAAAATCCCACGTAAGATCTCCGGGATTAACTGCAAATCCGTCTGTTACTACAATTTTCATTTTATATTCTCCTGTAAATTATTTTCTCATATTTTCGAGGACAGAATAAGGAATACTTAGGTTTCCGAGTCCGCTTCCGATTTTGATGTGAGGCTTGTTTTTTCCGTGGAAGTCTGTTCCACCGCTGATCTTCAAGCCATATTTTGCTGCAAGGCTCTGATATGTGCTCTGCATTTCATCTGTATATTCGGTATAATATCCCTCTATTCCGCTGAGCCCGTGATCAACAAGGTCACGAACAAACCCGTCAAGTATCTCTGCGCTTTTCTTTGTCAGATGAAGATGCGCGAGATATGCTTCTCCGCCGCTTTTGCGGATTATTTCTATTGCTTCATAAGCTGAAATAGCCTGTATGTCGGAATAAGCGGGCCGTCCCAAGCTGAGCCATTTATCAAATGCGTCTGATACACTTGAAGTGTACCCTTTATCTGTCATTATTCTTGCAACGTGTGCTCTGCAAAGAATCCCACTTCCTGCATATTCTTTAACCTCGTCGATCGAAACAGATATACCCTGATTCTGAAGAAGACTGCAGGTCTCTTCAACTCTCCTGCGGCGAATATCTCTAATGTATCCTATCGCCGATTTTATGTGTTCTGATCCCTCATCAATAAAGTAACCGAGGATATGCGTTTCAGTATCTGATTTTGCAGAAAACTCGATTCCTTTTACAACTTCGATCCCGACGTGCTCTCCCTCGCGCACAGCTTCTGCGATTCCATCAGTTGAATCGTGATCTGTGATTGCGATAGCTGAAAGTCCTGAATCCTTTGCGTGTCTTACAAGCTCAGCGGGTGTCATAGACCCGTCGGAACATTTTGTGTGAGTATGTAGATCAATCAATTTATCCATATAATTCATCTGCTCGGTTTTCATAAACATTACTCTATAATTTTAATACAGCAGCATAAAAAAGTCAAGTATCAGTTTGTTTAACACACAAAAGAACTGCACGATTAATTCGTGCAGCTTTTGTTTTTTATTCAATTACGAACTCAATATAGTCAACAACAACGTTTTCACTCGATTTAATCACGATCTCGTATCTGTCAAGTGACTCTGCCTCAATAGATCCTGTATAAAGTACCGCCTCTTTGTTACAGTAGAGCAGCCCCGGAGTCGCTGACATAAGGGATTCGATCTTTCCTGTAGCACAGGGCTTTAGTCCGACACATATTTTTCCGTTTACTGAAACTGTGACATAATCGGGTGTTCCTTCAGCCAGTCCAACAACGATCTCCGCCTTTTTTCCTTCCGGAATGTATCCTATCGGAAGTGAGAAGCTCTTCGATTCTCCTACCGATATCTCAGCGGGAAGAGGCTGATAACGCTCGAAACCGTATGTGTAATTATCCTCATATGTAATAAGATGTCGGCGGCGGTGAGAGTATATGTCATCTTCAGTGTCAAATCTCTTCAATAGGAGCAAATTCCTCTTTGTATACGCATCAATCTCATGTTCAGGAATACCAATGTGTTTATACGGATCAATATAGTAATTATAGAGATATACAGAGTCGGCACCTTGGGCAAGATATCCTGCCATCATCCCGTTTATGACATCTTCCGAAGTCATTCTGAATTTTCCTCTTCGAGAATGTGTTAAACTTTCAAATCCAATACTGAACTTAATGTTCGGGCATCTCTCTGCCCACTGAGCGATATCCATATCGCTGTCACAAGAGAAGTAATTAGGTGAGGGGATAATATAATCTACAAGCTTTTCCTCAGACCATGTTTCAGTATCAAAACCATATGTTCTCGCTCTGGCAATATCTCTCGGCATTCTTGCCGCAACTTTTATGTAATGACCGTTTTTTTCACCTGCTTTGTCTGCTAACTTTCTGACGCTGCGTATGAAATCATTCATAATATCTGTCTTTTCGGGACAATTTGTGTAATCAAAACAGATCGGATTCCGCATAAAGTCAAGCTCAATACCGTCTACGTTATACATATCAAGCTGCTCTTCTATGTAATCGAGAAACTTCTGACGTACATCGGGCACTGCGTAATTATACAGTCTATGACTTGAATATCCTCCGCACGGATCACTAAAATCAATTTCATTAAGGCCTGATCCTAAGCTTCCGTTGGGATTATGCCCTACAAGCCATCCATTCGCCTCAGCTTCATAATAGAAGTCGGTGCGTCCTGCCGCATCATCAATAAAACCGTGATTATCGTTCATTCGAAGAGAAAGCCACGCTTCCATTCCGCGCTCTCGTGTTCTGTTTATCCACACACCATAAGGCTCTATACCGCGCTCAACTATGCACTTATAAAGACCTTTTATTGCGTCCTTAAAGTCAACTTCAACACCGTTCTCGTATTTTCTGTTATAAACCTCTATTTCATCCGTAAAAACCTTACTCGGAGTTGAAGATGCAGTACAGTAATTATTAAATATCAGAACTTTGACATTTGAATCTGCGTACTGGTCGACAAACGGATACAAAGTTTCCTCGCTGAAGTTTTCTTCCTCAACAGCTCGCTCCAGAAAAGGCCATGTAACTGTATTGGGGTCAATGTTTACGATGACACCGCCGCTGTATTTTGGGTGCTTCATAAATTTACCTCCATAATTTTTTCAATATAATTTTTAATATATTATTAGATTATATCGATCTCAATATAATCAACAACAACTTTTTTGTCCGCTTTGATTTCGATCGCGTATCTGTCAAATGATTCAGCTTCAATAGCTGCCGAATAAAGTACAGTCTCTTTTTCACAATAGAGTTGTCCGGGAGTTGCTGACATGAGTGACTCGATTTGTCCTGCGGTGCAAGGCTTCATTCCACCGCACACTTTTCCGTTTACTGTAACGGTGATGTCGTCGGCACATCCTTCAGACAATCCCACAACAAGCGTTGCGCACTTACCCTCGGGAATATAACCGATCGCGAGAGAAAAACTCTTTGATTCACCGCTCGTGATCTCCGATGGAAGAGGCTGGTAACGCTCAAAACCGTATGTGCAGTTATCCTCGTATGTAATAAGATGTCTGCGGCGATGAGAGTAGATATCGTCTACTGTATCAAATCGTTTCGCGAGCTGAAGTGTACGCTTAGTATTTTCGTCAACCTGTTTAGCGGGAATTCCAATATGATCGTATGGATTGATATAGAAGTTATAAAGATATACAGAATCGGCGCCCTGACCAAGATAACCCGCCATCATTCCGTTTAGCACATCTTCCGATACCATTCTGAATTTTCCTCTTCGAGAAAGTGCTAAGCTTTCAAAACCGATACTGAGTTTGATATTCGGGCATCTCTTTGTCCACTCTGCAACGCCCATATCACTGTCACAGGAGAAATAGTTTGGAGAAGGAATGAGATAATCTACAAGCTTTTCTTCAGACCAGGTTTCTGTATCAAAGCCATACATCAACGCTCTCTCAATATCTCTCGGCATTCTTGCCGCAACTTTTATGTAATGACCGTATTTTTCACCTGCTTTGTCCGCTAACTTTCTGACATTGCGGATAAAATCATTCATAATATCGTATTTTTCAGGACAGTTTGTAAAATCGAAGCAGATAGCATTGCGCATAAAGTCTAACTCAAGACCGTCTACATTGTACATATCAAGCTGCTCTTCAATATAGTCGAGCATCTTTTGACGAACTTCGGGAACTGCGTAATTATACAGTGTATGGCACGAATATCCGCCGTACGGATCGCTGAAATCAACTTCGTTAAGTCCTGAGCCCAAACTTCCGTTGGGATTGTGCCCTACAAACCATCCATTCGCTTTAGCTTCATAGAAGAATTCGCTTCGAACAAAGAATGCGTCTTCTATAAATCCGTGATTGTCGTTCATACGGACCGAGATCCACGCTTCCAGTCCACGTTCTCTCGTTCTGTCTATCCACACCCCAAAAGGCTCTACACCGTGCTCGACGTTGCACTTATATACGCCCTTAAATATATCTCTGTAGTCAACCTCACCACCGTTCTCTACCTTCATATCATGCTTATGTACGAAATCGGTAAATACTTTTGTAGGAGTTATTGAACTTTGACAAAAATTGTTAAATATAAGGACTTTTACATTTGAATCTGCGTACTGATCGACAAACGGGTATAATGTTTTTTCGCTGAAGTTCTCTTCTTCAACTGCTCTCTCAAGGAATGGGAATATTACCGTATTAATGTCAATATTTACAATTATCCCGCCGCTGTATTTGGGATGCTTCATAAGTTTACCTCCATAATTTTTCAAATATATTTTTAGTTTATATCCACCTCGATATAATCAATTACAACATCGTCTTTTGCAGTAAAATCAAGTGTATATCTCGGAATGGATTCTGCAGGAATTTTACTGATAAATAATATTGTATCGTCTGATATAAATTTTTCGTCATTCATAGCAAGATAGTTAAGTGTCCCTCTGTCACATTCAACAAGAGTGTCGCACTTCTTACCGTTTACCAAAAGTTCAACATCTGAAGGATCGCCAAGTGAGAATCCAACAACAAGTCTTGCTATCTTTCCCTCCGGGACGTACCCGATCGGAAGCGATATTTTCCCAGATTCCCCCCTTGTTATCTCAAGAGGCAGAGGATGATATGCTTCAAATCCTGCCGGAACTGTTTCGTATTCCTGGAATGTCAGAACATGGCGGCGACGACTTGAAAAAATCGTATCAGCCCTACCACTACGTCTTACAAAATCGTATCCGAGTCCCATTCCATTTTTTTGCATGTCCTCCCAAGGTGAAACTGTCGCAATATATGCTGAAATTGCATCAGCTCCTTCGGAAACATACGCCGCTGCCAGTCCGTTCAAAACATCTGTTGTAAGAGTTGCTCGTATCTGTGGTATTTGCGAAACGTCCTTTTTGTGGTGTGGAATTCTGTACGAAGCGATCACTCCTGCGGCTATGGATATATTAGGAAAACGCTTTTTCCACTCATCGATCGGCATATCATTATCCGAAGTATACCATCTCGGAGATACGATTATACAGTCAACAAGGCGTTCCCTGTTCCATGTTTCAGCATCAAAACCGAACATTTTACATTGCTCTATGTCTCGATACATCTTGACGACCAGCTTTACACGATGTCCGTGTTTTTCACTCGCCTTATCGGTAATCTTTCTGACATTACGAATAAAATCATTCATAATATCAAGCTTATTTTCGCAGGTTTCATACTTGAAGCAAGTGATCTCTCGTGTAAAATCAAGTTCAAGTGCATCGACATCGTATCTGTCAAGCTGCTCGTCAAAATATTCAAGCATTTTATTACGCACCTGAGGTACTGCATAGTCAAAACAATAATGGTAGTACAATCCGTGCTGCGGTATAAACCCGATCATCCAACCGTTTTTCTTAGCCTCATAGAAGAAATCACTTCTTCCGCGATAGGTCTTAGCTCGCGGTTCGCGTCCGTCATTCATTCTGATAGACATCCACGCTTCAATACCGTGCTCGTGGCATCTTTCAAACCATATAGCATACGGATCAATACCGAATTCCTTGTAACAACTGTATAATCCTGTCCAATCTTTAGAATAATCAACGGGGATCCCGTTTTCTTCCTTACGCTCGTGGACTGTAATATAGTCCGTCCAAACATTACTCGGTGTTGCCGAGCTTCTCGCAAAAGTATTGAAAGAAATTGCCTTTACTTGAGTGTTAGCATACTGATCTATCAGAGGGAACAAAGCCAATGTTTCTTTACTGAATTCGATATCTTCGTTTGAATTATTCAGAAAAGGCATACTGAACATATTATAATCAACATAATAAATGATTCCACCGTTAAATTTCGGCTGTTCCATAACATTTCCTCCACAAATAAATAAAAGTAGTAGTGATTAAAAATAGTGATTATTTGATATCTACCTCAACGTACTCGATTACCACATCCTGCTTCGCCGTAATTGTTAAGGTATATCTCATAAGAGATTCCGCATCTATCCGGCCAATATAAAGTGTAGTGTCACTTCCGACAATGTGGTTCTCAAGACCCCTGAGAGAAGCAAGCTCCTCATCGCTGCACGATCTGATGTCTGTACATAATTTACCGTTTACCATAACTTCGATATCAGAGGGTTGTCCATAAGAGAATCCGAGAACAAGATCAGCCCGCTTTCCTTCGGGAACATATCCGATTGGGAGTGAGAGCTCTTTTTTATCCCCTCTTGATATCTCGAGCGGAAGAGGATGATATGCCTCGTATCCCGCGGGGACGATCTCCTGTTCCTGAAACATAATGACGTGACGGCGGCGTGTTGTGAATATTGTCTCATCTGATCCGAGACGTCTGATCATGCTATGTGTTTTCATAATCAGGGGAGATTTAGGATCGCCATACGGATTAATAAAATTATTGTAAATGTAGATAACATCCGCGCCCTCGGAGACATAAGCAGCAGCCATTCCGTTACCGATATCTGCGGTGATACTTGTATTATGTTTCCCCTGTCTCGAAATGTCTGTTTTATTATGCGGCTGACGATAGTGTATCTCAACACCTGCTCCGATTTCAGTATTGGGACAACGTTTTTTCCATACGTCGATCGGTATATCGTTATCACATGACCACCAGCGAGATGTCGCTGTAATATGATCGACGATTCCCTCTTTATCCCACGCTTCTGCGTCAAATCCAAATGTCTTGCACTGATCTATATCCCTGAACAAACGAACAACAACTTTGATCTTATGGCCGTACTTCTCGCCTGCTGCATCTGTGAGCTTTCTTACATTGCGAATGAACTCATTCATGATCTCACATTTGTCTTTGCAAGTGGGATATTTGAAGCAGATGATCTCTCTTGTAAAATCGAGCTCAAGCGCGTCAACATCATACATACCAAGCTGCTCCTCGATATAATCGAGCATCATTTGACGGATCTCGGGAACAGCGTAGTCAAAGCAATGATGGTAGTGAAGTCCGTGACCGGGGAGTATACCGACCATCCAGTCGTTCGCTTTTGCGGTATAGAAAAATTCGCTTCTGATATCTGAGGTCTCTTCACGCGGGTCGTGACAGTCATTCATACGAAGTGAGAGCCAAGGCTCAATGCCGCGTTCCCTACATCTCTCAAACCACACTGTATACGGATCTATTCCACGTTCTTTATAACATATGTAAAGCCCGTCATAGCTGTCTGTGTAGTCAACCTCAATTCCGTTCTCGATCTTACGGGTATACATATTTTCGTAGTCAGACCATATCTTACTCGGTGTAGCAGAGCACTGACAAAATGTATTGAACGCAAGTGCTTTGACCTGAGTGTCAGCATACTGATCCACAAAGGGATATAGTG
>SVUC01000090.1 GCA_015063455.1 Oscillospiraceae bacterium | reverse complement strand
CAATAATGGTATCCTGCGAGTCAACGTGAAAAACCCCACAGGCAGCGACACGAAATGGATTCCATACGATAGGGGTAATTATAATAAACGCAATATGATAACGCTCCACACTGGAAAGGAGCACTGCCAAATTTATGTTATCAATTACCTTGATCTTAATTGCTATGAAAGCAAAATAGATGATCATATTAACCAGTGGATATTTATGAAAGAACGATTGTAATTTATCTCTTGTTACATAGGACTCGTTTGCAAGCATGGCGTTAAAAGCCCGCAAGCCCGCGGAACCTTTTAACTCCCATCATCGCCAAAGGGTTAGTGTATCCTCTGTAAAAACAGCGTGCATCTAAATCAGCCACACACGGTTTTGCATCTAAATCGGACACACGTCACATAATCCTGCACGTAAGTGTGGGTTTTTTTTGCATAAATCTGTCAGATCATAACACATGAACACTTGACACATTTGCAAAATGATGTTATCATAGAATCAACCAATATAATCAATTACTAGTGGAGGATTCTATGAACGAATTATTTCTGCTTACACAAATATATCCCGATTTTCAAATTTATCTTGAGGTGGCGCTGATAGGCTTGATTATTGCGCTGATTGGCGCGGGTGGTTTTGTGTTTTTTCTTTCTTCAATGAAAGATGACCGAGCTGACAGAATAAGACGTAAGCTTACAGACCAGAATCCGTGGGGAAGGATGATCGGACAGGAAGCGGTCGAAGCACCCAAAAGTAAGGGGAAAAGAAAAAGTAAAATTTGGATGTTACCGTTGATGGCCATTGTTCTTTTATTGGTATTTCTTCTCCTTGCAATAAAAAACAGTTGGTTCGGAATCTGACGATAATCCTAAGTTATGATTTTATTCTTACGTGAAAATCCGTTAATCTAAATCTATATATACAATAAAACAGCCATACGCTTTATCCGTGTGGCTTTTTCTCTGATCAAACGAAGTATGCCTGACAAGTTTGTTCACTATATTATCATTTTCACCTGACAGGTGAGATGACAGGAAAAACACGTTGTTGATTTTTAGGCATCGGTGATGATATAATTATTTCATCAAGTACTTGGAATATACTCACCGGAGGAATGAATATGAATATTGGAAACAAAATAAAACAGCTTAGATTAAATGCAGGTCTTACTCAGGAACAGCTAGGATCAACGCTGGGGATCAGCGCACAGTCTGTATCAAAGTGGGAGACTGAGGTTACGATGCCCGATATAACGCTTTTACCTATGTTGTCGAGCGCACTTGGCGTTACGATTGACGAGATATTTGATCTTACAACAGAGCAAAAAATGCAGCGTATTGAGAGAAGGCTCGATATTGAAGAAGAGTTTTCTGACGGCGTTTTTCACGAATACGAAAGCTTTTTAAAAAATCAGCTTGATGAGTCTGATGACAGAAGAAAGGTCCTGAGCCTGCTCGCGCATCTTTATCATCACCGTATGGAATCAGATTCCCAAAAAGTAAGCAAATACGCCCGCGAAGCAATTCTGATTGCACCTGAAAAAAAGGAATGTCAGTGGCTTTTACAAAAGGCAGAGGGTGCTAACTGCTGGGATTGGAATATCTCAAATCATACGGATGTTATTGATTTTTACAAAAGTATTATTGAGCAAGACGGTATCACTCTCAAAACGCCGATGTCGTATTATGAGATTATGGACAATTTGATCTCAGATCATCGAACCGACGAGGCTCGCAGATATCTGGACGAATATAAGACACTTCCCGTACACAAACCTTTTTTGGTACCTGTATATGAGGCTTATATTGCTATGGCAGATTTTGACATTCAAAAGGCTGACCAAATTATGCAAAACGCATTGAATGAATTTTATGACAACAGCGGATTCCTGTTTGAGTGCGGTCAGTATTATGCAAGAAAATGCGAATATCAGAAGGCAATAGAATTTTACGAGGCATCGTGGGCAGCAGATGAGGATAAAAAACCGAGATATACCGACGCTTTGGACGGTATTGCAACGATCTATAAAATAATCGGAGAAACCGCAAAGGCGCTCGAAGCTTACGACAGAATGATCGCCTGTATAAAGGACGAGTGGGGATACAAAGAAGAGGATGCTGCAGTAATAGAAGTGGAGCGCAAAAAGAGAAAACTATTGAAATGAAAGAATAACAGAAAAGGAGATCTCATAAGATTTCTCTTTTTTTGATTTTCCTAATGCGTTTTTTCAACAAAAATTGTTAGATATTTTCCGGCACTTGACTGCTTTTCTTTTTTTTGCTATAATGTTTTATATAATACTTAAAATTAAAAATCCACCGATATAATGCAGAGGTGTTTTGAATGAAATGTGAGAAGCTGTTCGAGCTTATAGACAGATCGGAAGAAAAATATCTTTCAATTTTAGAAGAGGTATGTAATATAGAGAGTCCGACCGATTACAAAGAAGGGGTTGACGAGGTCGGGGCTTATTTTATAAATATTGCAAAAGCATTCAATTGGAGGATTGAAGTTGCAGAGCAAGAGATCTCCGGGAATGTTATCTGTATTACTATGAATCCGGATGCCCCAAACCTCCCAATAAGTGTTTCTGGACATATAGATACTGTTCACCCCGTAGGATCATTCGGCACACCTGCCGTAAAACGTGATGATAAAAGAATGTACGGTCCGGGAGTTATGGACTGCAAAGGCGGGGTGGTTGCCGCAGTGATGGCAATGGATGCACTTGAAAAATGCGGATTCAAAGACCGTCCGGTGCATCTGCTCATTCAAACCGATGAAGAAAACGGAAGTGCATCAAGTAAGAAAGAGACCATAAAATATATTTGTGAGAAAGCAAAAGATTCTGCCGCCTTTCTGAATCTTGAAGGCCATAAATCAGGCACTGCAGTTTTGCAGCGTAAAGGGATCATCAGGTATAGATTCAACGTGTTGGGAAAAGCACTCCATTCATCTCGCTGTGCAGAGGCGTCAAGCGCAATTGCGGAAGCTGCACACAAAATACTTGAGCTTGAAAAAATGAAAGACCCCACAGGTCTGACGTGTAATTGCGGATTGATATATGGCGGAACAGCCGCAAATTCAGTTGCCGATAAATGCTGTTTTTACGCGGATATACGGTTCTCAACGGCTGAAGAGCTTGAAATTGCAAAACAAAAAACACGCGAAGTAGCTGATACAACCTACATTAAAGGATGTTCCTGTATTCTTGAGGAAGCAAGTTATCGTCCTGCAATGCAGAGATCCGAGAAGAATGAAGCCCTTCTTTTCAGAATGAACGAGATCTATAAAGAAAATCAAATGCATTATTTAGCGGCAAGAAGTTGTCTCAGTGGTTCTGATGCCGCTTATGCAACAGAATACGGAATACCGTGTGTGGATAATCTCGGCACAGAGGGAAGCAATATTCATTCGACCGATGAGTATATTGAACTTAAATCACTTACAGAATCTGCAAAGAGAATTGCGTCGGTAATATACTGCTATTGATTTTGAAAAATAAAAAGCACGGATATCCGTGCTTTTTGTTTTCTGTTTTGTTTTTCACACATTCTTGATGACTGTCTGTTCAATAACATCTGCAGCGTGCTCACAAAGGTCACAGCAGTTCTCAAGGCTGTCAAAGATCTCTTTGATACCGATGATCTCTTTTACATTAATATCAGATATAAACAATCTGTGGATCGCTTCAATGTAAAGAACATCTGCCTTGCTTTCAATGTTGTTAACTTCAACAAGAAGAGGACGGAGAACATCGGGATTCTTGAAG
This sequence comes from Oscillospiraceae bacterium, assembly GCA_015063455.1. Taxonomy (GTDB): domain Bacteria; phylum Bacillota; class Clostridia; order Oscillospirales; family CAG-272; genus UMGS1696. Next base: position 6,226 of record SVUC01000090.1, on the reverse strand, counting down.
TTTTTCAGATTACTTACTGCGGAATCAAGTGCTGTTACACATTCCTTTACGATTCCTACAAGGGCGAGAATATCGTCAGAGAGATGCTTTACATTGTAGGTGTAAAGATCAATAACAACCTCATCAAGAGCGTCGGTAACGTCGTCTACGATCTGAACGAGTCTGAGAATATCTTCTTGATCAATAGGGGTGATAAACTCACGAGAAAGCTTTGCGAGGATTTCATGATGAAGATTATCGGCGTTCTGCTCGATTTCGTGCATTATCCTCTGCTGATCGGAGATTGTTTCAAGAGAATAAGTATTGAGAATTGCTTCAAGCTTATCAGCTGCTTGTGTACAGAATTTAACCTGCTTAGATAAAAGTTCAAAATAATCGTTTGCGCGTTTTGCCATTTTTTTCTCCTATATAATGTTATCAATTAGTATGTATAATTAGACGAACAAGAACATAAAAAGCTTAGCCATAAGGAATCCGAGGATACCGCAACCTGGGAATGTGAATACCCATGTGAGAATAAGCTCTTTTACGACACCCCAGTTTACGTTGCGGATTCTTCTTGATGCTCCGACACCCATAATGGCTGTAGTCTTTGTGTGGGTCGTACTTACAGGAATACCTGTCGCAGAGGAAATAAGCAGACAGATGGAGGCTGCAAGGTCAGCTGCAAATCCCTGATACGGCTTAAGCTTTACCATATCCATTCCAACAGATTTAATAATTCTGTATCCACCGATTGATGTGCCAAGTCCCATTACAAGGGAACAAACTATCATAAGCCAGATCGGGACGGTAAATGATGATGCGGCACCCTGACCTTTAGCAAGTGCAGCTGCAAGAAGGAATACTGCCATAAACTTCTGACCGTCCTGAGCACCGTGCATAAATGCCATTGCGGCACCCCCTGCAACCTGAGCTTTTGAGAAGAATTTTTCGCTTTTGTTGCGGTCAGTAGATTTGAATACCCATACTGTAAGTTTTGATGTTACGTAACCCATAACAAATCCAAGAAGTGTGGAGAGAACGAGGCCGAGGAGAACCTTGAGCCATTCTTTTCCGCTGATTCCGGAAATACTGTTCTGAGTCGCAATTGCAGCACCGGAAAGACCTGCGATCAACGCATGGCTTTCACTTGTCGGGATTCCGAGATACCAAGCGGCAGTAGCCCAAATAACAATTGCCGCCATTGCAGCACATAATGCAGCAGATGCGATAGCAGTATCGGATCCCAGGTCTACCATATTGTAGATCGTCATCGCTACAGAAGCGTTTAGACTCGTCATCACGAGAACACCTATAAAATTAAAAACTGCCGCCATAACAATAGCTTTCTTTACACCAATTGCACGAGTAGATACACAAGTTGCAATTGCATTTGGGGCATCAGTCCAACCGTTGACGAGAATTACACCGAGAGTAAGCAGTGCTGAGAATAAAAGTACAGGATTTTGCAAAGTTTCTTGAATAAATTCGATGAGTGACATCATTTACCTCGTTTTTTGGCGATAAAATCTTTTGGCTAACCATTTGTTTTTTTAGAATGTGTTATTAACCTGCTTAAAGAATAGATGTATTACATATTATAATATACACCAAAAAATGTTTAATGTCAATATATGTTTCATTATATACGGAAAATTTGCCATTCTGATTTGTTATGTCTTAGATATACTTAACATAATGATTTCTATTTGTGCAAAATAAAAGACCCGAGTTGCTCGGGTCTTTTGTCTTTTATTCGCCGTAGTTCATGATCCATTCAGTGATAATTTCAGAGTTACCGCCGAATGCCTGCAGTCCTATTGCACGATGCTGCTTCGTTGAGAACATAATTTTTTGACCGTACATACCACCCTTTGAAAAGAATGTGTGGTCATAGTTAGCACTTAATGTGAATCCTTTGTCTTTTGCAAGCTCTATCCATTTTTCAGAAAGGAGACGTTCGCCGTTGTAAACTCCCCCTGTCATATAAACATAAGCGAGTCTGGCTATATCTTCGGAGCTTACATAAAGACCTGTTCCGCCCATTGCGTGACCGAGAGGGCAGTGACTCCAAGCTATTTCTTTGAATCCGAGCTTGAATAACAGCTCTTTCCAAAGAAAATCTTCTATGTTCATTCCCGATCTCTTTTCAACAATTCGCGCAAGCAGATAGAAAGCTGCATCGGTGTAACTTTTACTTATTCCGGGATCTGAAATAAGAGGAGTTTTGAATATATAGTCGAGATAATCTTTGCCGAATGTGGCAGGATCATAACTGTCTATGTCAAGACAAGCTCCGGGAAGACCGAGCCTGTGGATGAGTGCCATCTCAATTGTTGATGAATTCCATCTCTCGTCAATCTCAGATACGTGGATTTCATCCTTCAAAATATCGTAAATCTTTTCATCAATTCCCAAAAGTCCTTTGTCGTATAAAAGACCGATTCCCGTCATCGTAAAGGTTTTGGCGACAGAATATGAATTCTGACAGCGAGCTAATTTTTGAAAATGGACAGTTTCGACGACTCCGTCCTCGCACATTTCTGAAATTCTGATAGTACCCGCAGGAACTTTTGATCTTATGAATTCACTGCATTCTTCTAAAAAACGACTCATATTACACCTGAAAAATTGAAATTTACTGAACTGTTTGTCCTGTTTTTGATTATATCATACCTGCCGAAAAATAACAATAAAGATTGTTTTATAGCTCAATAAAATTATATATATGCTCGTCGGTAAGGCTCTCTATATTCATATTTATCCCATCGTTTCGGACGAAATACAGCTCATCAAAGCCTTCCTCGAATGAAGGGATCTCAAGCTTTTTCAGTGTTGCAAAAATCCCGACTTCCGGGATACGTTCTTTTCCCACTCGAGCGTTATTTGTCTCAATACATTTCTCTATATCACATTCCATAAGGTATCCGACTATTCTATATCCTGCTTCTTTAGCGAGGGGGATGTATCTTTCTCGATCAAACTTGGTGGGGTTTGTGTTGTCAACAGCAAAGCTTACACCATCTCTTATGCATTTCTCAACAAGAAGCTTTTCTTGATGACGGGTCTTTAGAGTGTCAAGATTTACCCGTACATAATCACCTGAGAGATATTTGAAGTAAAACGTGCTTTTCCCACTCCCTTGTATTCCCATTAAAATGACAAGTTTTTTTGACATATCTGCCTCCGATATAAGAGATTCTTAGCCTTAGTTTATCATAAAATACTGATTTTTTCAAGTAAAAAAGCCCTCAGGCATATACCCGTGGGCTTAATTATGTAATCAAATATTTTGTCACGCCACCATCTGAGTCAGACCGACTATAAGAGGCATCGTTATCATTGAAATAATAGTTGAAAGCGAAACAAGTCTTACAGACAGCTCAGTATCTCGCCCAAACTTAGCCGAGAAGATCGTCGTAGTAGCACCGACAGGAGCACTTGCACCGATAACGGACACAATGAGGACGTTGCCGTCAACTCCGAGAATCCGCAAAACGGCAAATAATACCATCGGAAATACAACAAGCCTTACTGCCATGCATATGAAAGAGAGACCATCTCGGAATGCGGCAAGAAGATCCGCTTTCGCAAGATAGAATCCAACCATCAGCATAGGAAGGGGAAGATTAAGCGCTGATACAGCAGAGATTGCATCCTGGATTACTCCGGGAAGTCTGATTCCCGAAACTTCACCGAAATTGACGTAAAGGGGAGAGGTGAAAATTATCAAGCCTGCAACAACACCTATGATTCCGGGATTGAGAATAATCTTTCGTGCGTTGATTGACTTTTTCTCACCGCTCATATTTACGAGTCCCCAAGTCCATAGAGCAATGTTGAATACCGCAAGATAAACAGCGGCGTAAAGAGAACCTTCGTGAGATTCGGGTGTATCAATTAATGCCTGAGCAAGAGGAAGGGCAATGAATCCTGCATTTGAGAATACCGCGCCAAAACGCATTACACGGCGTCTGTCTTCATCACTTGTTCTGAAGATGAGATACACGGCAAGTATCATTGCTACATGACAAGCTACTGCTATAAGTGCTGTAAGACCGATATTTTTCAGTACATCGAATATCTCCTCGCGTGTGTAGAGCGTTGCACTAAACGCATTGATGATAACACAAGGAGTTACGATATACATAACTATATCGCTCATGCACTTGTTAGCTTCTTCGGTAAGAAGCTTGATTTTCTGACAAATAAAGCCTATAGCAATGAGTATGAACAACAGACCAACTTTTTCTGCTACCGCAAAAAAACTGCTTGCAAAATCCACGGATTACACCTCGGTTCCAAATTCTTTCTTCATGAGATCAAGAATCTCGTGACGGTAGGGCATAGACGGGGAAGAGCCGAGACGTGTTACGGATATTGCAGCGGTACAGGTTGCAAACTGAAGTGCCTTTTCCACGGGCATCCCTTCTGCAATAGCTGTGGCAAATCCGCCGTTGAATGCATCTCCGGCACCAGTTGTTTCCACTGCTTTTACTTTGATCGCGGGAACAAAGATCTCTTCCTTACCGTTTGTATAGTAAGATCCACGAACTCCGAGGGTAATGATTACGTTCTTGACACCCATTTCAAAGAACTTTGCAGCAGCACGCTTGCAGTCATCAAGAGTATCGACAGCGATACCCGTGAACTGCTCGGTTTCTGTCTCGTTAGGTGTTATGTAATCTATACCGTCAAAAATTTCTGTGGGAACTTCAATAAACGGAGCAGGATTAAGGATAAATGGTTTTCCGTATTTCTGCGCAAGCTCTTTTGTAGCAAATACAGTGTCAACCGTTGTCTCAAACTGAGTGAGAACAGCATCACATTCCACGAAAAGATTTTCAGCTGCATATACATTTTCACGCTTTACAAGCTCGTTAGCTGCAAAAATTACAATGATTCTGTTCTGAGCATCTGTTTCATCAATTTCAATAAGAGCACTTGCTGTTTCTGCCTCGGGAAGAATAGCGATATATTCCTCGCTCATTCCTTCTGTTTTGTAGTGCTTTTCGAGAATCTGGCCAAGGAAATCGTTTCCGCGGCATCCGATAAGTCTGACGTCAGAGCCTGCACGGTGAGCAGCAGTCATCTGATTGCTGCCCTTACCGCCGGGACCGAAACGGAGAGTTGAACCCTTGACGGATTCCCCTGCTACGGGAAGATGCGGAGCGAATCCGGTTACATCAACGATGAGTGAACCGGGACCTATAACTTTTCCCATATTTTACTCCATTAAATTAGTTCTTCGGAGCGCCGTTGATGATAGCGATACCGGAAGATGTACCAAGACGTTCAGCACCTGCATCGATAAGAGCCTTTGCATCTTCGTATGTACGGATACCGGAAGAAGCCTTGAGCTTAACGTCGCCTGTGATATTAGCCTTCATGATCTTGAGGTCTTCAACAGTAGCAACACCTGCAGAAACGCCGGAGCAAGTCTTAACATAGTTTGCACCTGCTTCGCAGGAAAGCTTTGTTGCGATAGCCTTTTCTTCATCTGTGAGGAGACCTGTTTCGATGATAACCTTTACTGTCTTGCCGCGAGCAGCCTTAACAACAGCAGCGATTTCATCGCGAACGTAGTCCTGGCAGCCGTCCTTGAGACGACCAACGTTGATAACCATATCAAATTCGTCGCAGCCGAGAGCGTAAGCTTCTTCAGTTTCAGCAACCTTCATAGCTGTTGTGTTCTGACCGAGAGGGAAACCGATTACTGTGCAAACTTCAACATCTGTTCCTGCGAGAAGTTCTTTAGCAAGAGTGATATTGCAGGGGTTAACGCAAACGGAAGCGAAATCCCATTCTTTAGCATCAGCACAGAGCTTTTCGATGTCCGCGCGAGTTGCGAAGGGCTTAAGATTGGTGTGGTCAACGTATTTACTGAGTTTTTTCATGATAATTATCCTTTCGTATTTCAAAAAAGTAAGATATGCTTAGTGAGTTGGGTTAATCTTCGTCGATAGTCTTGAATGATTTACCCCATTGTTTGATACGTTCTTCATAAGCGTCATTGTAACGCCAGTCACGCCAGAATGTAAGAATGCACAGATCTTCGTCAGAATCTCTGTTGTCAAGTGCATGGAAGCAGCCGGAGGGAATGAATATTACTTGACCGCCTTTTACATCAACGATATATTCGTCGAGCTGAAGTTTTCCATGACCGGAAAGAATATAGTAGATCTCATCCTCTGTGTGAGTTGCACCGCCGAGGGCGTGACCTGCCTTTACTGTTCCGTGATTG
>SVUC01000089.1 GCA_015063455.1 Oscillospiraceae bacterium | reverse complement strand
AAGGCTCCTTTCTACCGTATCGTTGTTGCAGATTCCAGATCTCCCCGTGATGGCAGATTCATCGAAGAAATCGGTTACTACGATCCTATGAAGAATCCCGCAGTTATCAAGGTTGACGAAGAAAAGGCTAACAAGTGGATTGCAAGCGGTGCTCAGCCCACAGAAACAGTTAAGTCTCTTCTTACAAAGAGTGGTATTATCAAATAATGATGGACAACAACACAAGCAGCGACTATCGTGACATTGACTTAAAGAAGGTTTTGGCTGATATGGCGCGCGCTATTGTTGACAATCCGGATCAGGTTACTGTTGAGGAAGACGAGACAGAATCCGGTACTGTTCTGACACTCAAGGTGGCGGAAGACGATATGGGTATGATTATCGGTAAACACGGTAAGATTGCCCGCGCGCTTCGCTCCGTTATTAAAGCGGCAGCAAAGATAGCAGACAAAAAAGTTACTGTCGAGATCAAAGAATAATTGTACCGCTTATTTTAATGTACAGTTCAATCGTAAGACAACTTACAAAACAAAAAGCTGTTCCCTTTCTGAGAGAACAGCTTTTATTTTTATCTTTCGAGATTATTCTGCTTTCTTGTCCTTTTTGTTGAGGATAAGATTTACAATAATACCGAGAATGAGAGCACAAGCAATGTTGGTGATGTAAACCTTGCCGATAGCCATTGCCATACCGCCAATACCGGGAATAAGGATAGAAGCTACGGTAAAGAGGTTTGCGTTATCCTCAAGGTCAACCTTCTGGATCATCTTGAGACCTGAAACCGCGATAAAACCGTAAAGAGTGATGCAAACGCCGCCCATTACGCAACCAGGAATGGAATCAAGGAATGCCACGAAGGGAGAAATAAAGGAAACGAGAATCGCCATAATAGCTGTGGTGGTGATTGTAACGATTGATGCGTTTCTTGTAATTGCAACACATCCTACGGATTCACCGTATGTTGTGTTAGGGCATCCTCCGAAGAATGCACCTACTATAGAACCAACGCCGTCACCCAGAAGAGTTCTGTGGAGACCGGGATCATCAAGAAGGTCCTGCTCAATGATAGAGGAGAGATTTTTGTGGTCAGCGATGTGTTCAGCAAATACAACGAATGCAACGGGAACGTATGCAACAACGATTGTAGCAACGTAAGACCAGTTAAGTTCACCGGTACCTTTGAATGCTTCAATGAAAGAGAAGTCGGGGAGAGAAATGAAGGTGCTTAAATTTACACCGTCAGCAACGAGAGCCTTGAAGGGAGTGAAGTCGACAACCTGAGAAACACCGGTAAGTGTGAAGATCAAAGCTACAGCGTAACCAGCGAGAACGCCGATAATAAAGGGGATAAGTCTTGCCATCTTCTTACCGAATACTGAGCAGAGAATGACAACAGCAAAAGTAACGATAGCACAGATGACGGAAACCCAGATGCCTTTGGTCATAACAAAGTAACTGGAAACACCGTATGTTACCTTCTCTCCGTATGAGAACACGTCATTAATAGCAGCTCCTGCGAGGGAAAGACCTATGAGAGCAACTGTGGGACCGATAACTGCGGCAGGCATCAGCTTGCTAATCCATTTTACACCCGCGAATTTAACTACGATAGCTATGATGACGTATACAAGTCCTGCGGAAACGGCACCGATCAGAAGTCCGAGATAACCGAGTGACATAGAAGTTGCGCCCGCAAATGCGGCAACCATAGAGCCAATGAATGCGAATGAAGAACCAAGGAAAACAGGGCTGCGGAATTTTGTAAAGAGCTGATATACGAGCGTACCTGCACCTGCACCAAAGAGTGCTGCAGCGGCGGTCATATCGTTTCCTACGATCGCGGGTACAGCAATTGTAGCTGCCATAATTGCGAGAAGCTGCTGGAATGCAAAGATGATAAGCTGTCCAAATTTAGGCTTATCGGAAGGCTGATAGATAAGTTTCATAACTTCCTCCAAAATATTTTTTATTTATGTAGCATAACCGCCAACATAAATCAAATAAGTATAACATTATTCTTCATATTCTGTCAAGTTTTTTTGAAAAAAAGATGATAAAAAAATTAACAAATATTAACTTTCCGGAATAATAGGATTTAAGAATTTTTGATATTTAATAAAAATTGCACGGATTTAATAATTAATATCAAGATTTACACGTGTAGTTTATACGGATAATTCCATTTTTCTTAATAAAAAACTGAAAAAAACGAACAAATTTCGATAAAACGGTTTGACAAACAAAGATTTTTGTAGTATAATATTATGGTAAATTCGGCAGAGTGTGTCCGTTCCCATCAGAACAGATACTTCTGCGTTTGAAGTGAAAACAAAAAATCATCACCAGCAAAGGTAGATACTCATGCCGAGATTTTTCGTAACAGCATCAGATATTGAATCACGCGGTGAAGCAAAGTTTATCCATATCACAGGAGACGATGCGTCACATATCTCACGTGTTCTCAGAATGAAGATCGGAGAACATATAACAGCTTGTGATATGCGCGGCTGCGAATATGAAACTGTTATTATCAGGACAGGAAATGAAGTTATACTTCAGGTCTTATCCGAGAAAGAATCTGACAATGAACCTCCGTACAAAGCTGTTGTTTATCAGGCTCTTGTAAAAGGGGATCGTTTCGATACTGTTCTTCAAAAATCCACTGAGCTCGGTGTATCTGAGATCGTTCCGATGATCACATCGAGATGTACAGTCAAACTCACAGAATCAGAGTACGTAAAGAAAGTCGAGAGATGGCAGAAAATAGTCCGAGAAGCAGCAAAGCAGTGCGGACGCGCGATAATTCCAACCGTCAAATACCCGATGAAGTTTTCCGATTCTCTGAAAGAAGCAAGTCTGGCTGATCTGCCGCTGTTCTGCTACGAAGGTGAAGGCACTCTTCCCCTCAGCACCATTGCAAACGATGTTTCATCTCCGCAAAGCGTTTCGGTAATGATTGGTCCGGAGGGCGGTTATTCAGTAGATGAAGCTGAAGAGGCGAAAGAGGCAGGTATGAAAATGACCGGACTCGGTCGGCGTATTCTCAGAACCGAAACCGCTTCACTGTTTGTTTTATCATTTATTTCTTGTAAATATGAGCTGTGATAAACAGCTTGAATAAATAAATTTTAGTTTTCAATTTGGAAAGGAGCAGCTCTCCGATAAGGCGGGCTATTCGTAAAAAGATTATGACTAAATCAGCAAAAATGTCGGCACAGAACCACCAGAACAAGATGTCTTCTCTCGATAAAAGAAAAGCCGGCAAAATAGTTCTCATCCGTATTCTGATAATTCTTTTCACAGATATAATAATCTCTTCCCTTTTTGATTTCATCAAATCAGAAGCGACACGTGAATTTTTCTTCCATATGAATATTCACACACCTCTTAAGTTTATTTCTGCGATCATCCTCGTTCTTGCAGCAGTTTATTTCATCTACACATATGTTAAGAAGATCGACACATCTGCGTATTATATTACTCCCGCAATGATCACAGCAATAGCGCTTTACATTTTTGCAACAGTTATTTTGTTTGAGCAGTTCGTTACAACTCCTTTCCTCTTCTATACAATGACTGTAATAGTAAGCGTTCTTTTTGCAGTTTACTATATTTACACAATTCTTCTTTATAAAAAATAAGACATATTCAATAAAAAAGACATTTTCATTCGCCCCAATATCTGAAAAACGTAGGTGTTGGGGCTTATTTTTTGCCTTCAGAAAAAATGTATAAGTGCTTTTGCCTCTCTTTTTGGGGTAAAATATGAGAAAATAGCAAAAAAAATCTCAAAATATATGAAAAATACTAAATTTCCTATTGAAAAAATACAAAAAATGATGTAAAATATAGTATAGTATATACAAGATAAAACTTATAAATGTTTACGGAAGGGGCATCATATGTCAAATCGTCTGTTTCAGGGAATAATTCATCAAATGAGGGATGCCGTCGACAGAGTTATCGGAGTTATCGATGACAACGGTGTTATCATTGCCTGCAGTGAACTTGTTAAAATCGGTGAAATGAGACAGGGTGTCCGCGATGAGCTCGCTTATACATCTGACGCGATCACATCAGGCGGATATACTTACAAGCCGATCGGTTCAGGCTCCAAATGGGAATATATCGTTTTTATTGAAGGCGAAGACAAATACGCAGAAAAAACAGCGACTATTCTTGCCGTCTCCCTCGCTAATATCAAAAATCTTTATGATGAAAAGTATGACAAAAATTCATTCATAAAGAACATTATCCTCGACAATATTCTTCCGAGTGATATCTACATCAAATCCAAGGAGCTTCGCTTCAATGCTGAGGAAACTCGCGTTGTATTCCTTATCAAGTTCCACTCAAAGTCAGATGTTCTCTCATTCGATATGGTTCAGAACATCTTTCCCGACAAGAACAAGGATTATGTTATCTCCACAGGTGAGCAGGATATCGTTCTCGTAAAAGAAGTAAAATCCGGTATTGACATCAAGGAGATCGAAAAGATCGCCAAGAGTATCGCTGACACGCTCAATTCCGAGTTCTACGTAAAAGTTTCAATCGGTATCGGTACTGTTGTTGACAACATCAAGGACCTCGCACGTTCCTATAAGGAAGCTCAGGTTGCCCTTGAAGTCGGAAAAGTATTTGATACAGAAAAAGCTATCATCAGCTACGAAAACCTCGGAATCGGAAGACTTATCTATCAGCTTCCCACAACTCTTTGCGAAATGTTCCTCCAGGAAGTTTTCAAGAACGGCTCACTCGATTCGCTCGACCGCGAAACTCTTATGACTATTCAGAGCTTCTTCGAAAACAATCTCAACGTTTCTGAGACATCCAGAAAGCTCTTCGTTCACAGAAACACTCTCGTTTACAGACTCGAGAAGATCCGCAAGCTCACAGGTCTTGACCTCCGTGAATTCGACCATGCAATCACATTCAAGGTTGCTCTTATGGTCAAGAGATACTTAACCACAAAGCCTGTAAAGTATTAAGAAAAAACTCTGTACCCACATCCATAAAACTTAACATAAAGACAACAGGGACTATATCACCGCCAGGTGTGTAGTTCCTGCAATGTTTTATGTCGAACTTTATCAACAAATTCCACAATAATCCGCCACATCTTATCTTTATTTTTCGGTGTAATAATCAAAAATACGCCACAGCAGAAGGATAAGTCTGTGCAAAGCGCATTGTTGTGAAAGGTATTGTGCGGCAGCAACGTTTTTTTGCTGCGCCGCAAGGAAAGGTTTACATGATTGATTTTGTTAATGTAAAAAAAGCGTACCCTAACGGGACAATGGCGCTCAAGGGCGTCAACCTCCACATTGAAGACGGAGAATTCGTTTTCATTGTCGGTCACTCCGGTGCCGGCAAAACCACTCTTATGAAGCTCCTGCTTTGTGAGGAAAAGCCGTCATCCGGCAAGCTCACCGTAGGCGACTACGATCTCACCTCTATTTCAAACTTCAAGGTTCCCTATTACAGACGAGAGCTCGGTGTAGTATTCCAGGACTTCCGTCTCTTCCCCAAAAAGACCGTTTACGAAAACGTTGCTTTTGCAATGGAAGTTGTCGGAACACCGAAGAAAAAGATCGCCCGCCGTGTTCCCGCGATCCTCAACACCGTCAACCTCGCAGGAAAGCAGGATTCTTTTCCGAACGAGATCTCCGGCGGTGAACAGCAGAGAGTTGCCCTCGCCCGCGCACTCGCGAACAATCCGAAAATCATTATCGCGGACGAGCCTACAGGAAATATCGACCCGAAAATGTCTCTCGAAATCATGAGTCTTCTTGTAAAGATCAACAAGCTCGGTAAAACCGTTATTGTTGTAACTCACGAAAAGAATCTCGTTGACTACTACAAGCAGAGAGTTGTTATGCTCAAGGACGGTTTCATTATAGAAGACCGTGTAGGAGGTATGTTCAATGAGAAGGTATAATATTTTCTACTTTATCAAACAGGCATTTGCAGGACTCTGGCGAAACGGGGTTATGACATTCGCCTCAATCGCAGTTCTTATGAGCTGTCTTATCGTAATCGGCGGATTTGCCCTTCTCGTTGCAAATATTGACGAAAACCTCGAAAAGATCGATCTTCTCAACGAAATCGTTGTTTACTGCAACAATGACGCTACCGAAGAAGAAATACTCGACATCGAAAGCAAGATCCAGAAGCTTGACAACATTGATACGCTGAAGCGTGTGACTAAAGCTGAAGGTCTCGCGCAGATGAAGGAAGACTACGACGTTTATGACGATATCACAGAGGAAAACAATCCCCTGCCCGATATGTTCGTAATCACATATATCGATCACGAAAAAGTCCCCAATCTCGATTATCAGCTCAAGCAGATCGACGGAATACAGAAAGTCAACAACCGTCTTGATCTTGCAAACACAATCGAGCGACTAAAGAGTGGCGTAATGCTTATCTTTGTGTGGTTCCTTGTAATCCTTGCTGTAGTCAGCGTATTTATCATAGTAAACACTATCAAACTTTCCGTTTTCGCTCGTCGAAACGAGATCAGTATTATGAGATATGTCGGTGCAACAGCCTGGTTTATCACGCTGCCGTTTATTTTTGAAGGTATAATAATCGGTATATTCGCATCCACTGCCGCATATTTCATTGAATGGTACATCTACACTTATATTGAACACATGGTTATGACTGATCTTCAGATGATCTCCATTCTCCAGTTCACAGACATTAATGGTTTTGTGCTTCTCGGTTTCATCATCCTTGGTATCGTCACAGGTATTATCGGAAGCTCTATCTCTCTGAGTAAGTATCTTAAACAGTAATTATTCAAAGATTTATCAAAAAGGAATTATGAAAAACAAAACACTCAAAAGAATAATCACCGCTTCCCTTTCCGCACTTATGGTATCAGGTGTATGTATGAATGTATCTGCAGGAAACGGAAGTACTGATGCTACAGTAAAATCCTATGAAGAACAGCTTCAGGCGATCAAAAATAAGCAGCAAGAGGCTCTCAAAAAGCTTGAACAAGTACGAAATCAGCAGACGACCGCGTACACCGAAATGGGTACTCTTGACGAGCTTATTAAGTATAACACAGAGCTAAAAAATCTCGCTGAAGGTCAGCTTGATACGATCGAGCTTCAGATAGCTGAAAAGAAAGCGGCTATCCTTGAAACTGAGGAAGACATTGCAAAGCAGGAAGAAGCTTTCCTCGAGCGTATGGTCCAGATCTATATGGACGACACTACCGACTATATTGAGCTTATTCTCGGCTCCGAAAGCCTTGTTGACTTCCTTTCAAGGATCGAAAAGATCAACGCGATCTTCGAGTATGACGAAAAACTGATCGACACCCTCGAAACAAACAAAAAGTATCTTGAACTCGAAAGAGAAAACCTCGCAGCTGCTGAAGAAACCCAGCTTATCCGTGTATCAGAGCTCGAAAAAGCTATAAAAGACAATCAGGAAATATACGAAGAAAAGCTGAACTATGTAAGCTATCTTGAAAGTAATGAAACGCTTTGGCTGAATGAATACAACTACAACAAGCAGCTTGAAGACCAGAAAAACAAAGAACTTGAAGAATACCTTGCTGAGCTTCAGAAGAAAACTCAGTCGCAGTATGTCGGCGGAGCTATCGGATGGCCTCTCGAAGCAGGCGCATATTACAGAGTCTCCTCGCCTTACGGCTGGAGAACTATCTTCGGCGTCCGTGAATTCCACCTCGGAATAGATCTTGCCGCTTATTACGGCACAAAAGTTCTGTCTGCAAACAGCGGAACTGTCCTCGTAAGTGAGGAGCATTACAGCTACGGAAATTACATACTGATCGACCACGGCGGTGGAATCTCCACTCTTTACGCACACCTCTCAGAGCGTCTTGTAAAAGTTGGTGACACCGTTTCTCCGGGGCAGCTTATCGGATATGTTGGACTTACAGGAAGAACGACAGGCGCGCATCTTCACTTTGAGACTCGTGTAAACGGAAAAACAGATGACCCTGAAAATCATCTTATTTTTCCGTAATCAAAAGGTGAAAAATAAAATGAAAAGAAAACTTATCAAAAAAATCGTAACAGCCGCGATTGCAGGAACGATGGTATCGGGCGTATGTATGAATGTTTCAGCAGGTGACGGTCTCACCGATGCGACAGTAAAATCATACGAGGAACAGATCGAAGATATCAGACGCAAACAGGAAATCGCGAAGAATGAGCTTGAAAAGGTACGCAACGAGCAGTATACAACGTACACTGAGATCGGGGCGCTTGACGAACTCATCAGCTACAACAATAGCCTAAAGGATCTCGCTGAAGGTCAGCTTGACACGATCGAAATTCAGATCACTGAAAAGAAAGCGAATATTCTTGAAGCAGAAGAAGACATTGCAAAACAATATGATGCTTTCCTCGATCGAATGGTTCAGGTTTACATGGACGATAATACCGACTATATAGAAATGATACTCGGCGCGGAAAGCCTCGTGGATTTTCTCACAAGAGTTGACAAGGTCAGTGCTATCTTCGAGTATGACGAAAAACTCATACAAAGCTTAAACGAGAACAAAAAGATCCTTGAAAGAGAAAAAGCAACTCTCCTTGAGGCTGAAGAAACCCAGCAGAAGAGAGTCGCTGAGCTTGAAAAGGCTATCAAGGATAATCAAGCACTTTATGATACAAAGCTCGACTACATCACAGACCTCGCAAATAACGAGGAAAAGTGGACAAGGGAGTACAATTACAACAAGCAGCTGGAAGAACAAAAAAACCAGGAGCTTGAGAATTATCTCGCTGAGCTTCAGAAAAAAACACAATCGCAATATGTCGGCGGTGCTCTCGGATGGCCTCTCGCTCTTGATGTAAATTATTATGTTTCATCCGAACAGGGCTGGAGAAACCTTTGGGGTAATCAGGATTACCACCTCGGTATTGACCTTGCGTGTGCGAATGGTTCGTATATTTATGCCGCAAACGGCGGAACGGTTCTCGTCAGCGAGTATCATTACAGTTACGGAAATTACGTCCTGATCGACCACGGCGGCGGAATCTCTACCCTTTACGCACATATGTCATCCCGTCTTGTTAGTGCAGGTCAAACCGTAACTGCAGGTCAGCATATCGGTTATGTCGGACTTACAGGAAATACGTCAGGCTATCACCTGCATTTCGAAACTCGCGTAAACGGAAAAGTCGACAACCCCCGCAATTACATCGTACTTCCGTAACGCTGATTCAAAAATCAATGCCGAGACGTTCTCGGTTCTGTAAAAAAGGAAAAATATTATGCGAAAGAAAATTTCTATCGGAGTCACGATTCTCATTGTTCTTCTGTGCTGTGTTGCAACATTCCAGTTGTCATTTATCATTCTCCAGAACAAATTTGAAGCTAAATACTTCGGAGAATCGGTTAATGCAGTATACAATCCGAATTCAACATCTCAGAACGAGCTGACAGCGAACAGCGAGTTTATTAACAAGCTTGCCGCAAAGCTTGCTGAAGTCGATGCGTACTACAGATATTACTACATCGGCGAGCTCGATGACGAGACTCTCATTAATTCTGCAATCGCTGGTTATGTGGCAGGAACTGGTGACGATTACGCCGCCTACTACACGGCAGAAGCATTTGAAGACTTTATGAGTGACCTTGATGCCGAGCTTGTTGGAATTGGTGTCAACGTTATTTACAATACTGACTACAACCTTATCGAAATACTGAGCGTTATTCCCGACTCTCCCGCACTTCTTGCAGGCGTAGAGCCCGGCGACCTCATCTACACGATCGGTGAAGGAGAAAATATTGAATACGCGTCTGAGCTCGGATACTATCCAACGATAAACAAGCTCCGCGGAGAAGTCGGATCTGTTGCAAAGTTCACAGTACTCAGAGGAGAGAACTATTCCGAAGAGGTTTATTTTGAGATCGTTCGCGACAAGATAACCGAGATCACAGTTATGTCTCACGTTTACGCCCTCGATTCAACGATAGGTGTAATTAAGATCACAAGCTTTGATGCAGGTACACC
>SVUC01000088.1 GCA_015063455.1 Oscillospiraceae bacterium | reverse complement strand
ACAATATCGGAGAGCTTGTTTCTGCCGCAAAATCTTATGAAGAGCAGGCAGATGAGCCGACTCTCGTTGAGTTCCTTGAGGATGTCGCACTCGTTTCCGACGTCGATAAATACGATGAAACAGCAGACGCAGTAGTTCTTATGACGATCCACTCCGCTAAGGGACTTGAATTCCCGATAGTATTCCTTCCGGGAATGGAAGAGAATATCTTCCCGAGCTTCCAGACAATTATGGATCAGAGCGAGGTAGAGGAAGAACGCCGACTTGCGTATGTTGCGATCACACGTGCAAAAGAGAAGCTCATCATCTCTCATGTAAGAGACAGAATGCTCAACGGAAGAACAAGTGCAAATCAGCTCTCCCGCTTCGCGGCTGAGATACCCGAGGAATATATAGATAAACAGGATGACGCTCCGGATGACGATGAATTCAGACAATTCAGACAGCGTCCTGTAAAACAGAAACCGATCAATCATTTTAAGAATGAGACCTCAAAGCCGTCTCCTGCACTCACAGGTCTGAAACAGAAGGAAGACGGTGCGAAGTTCAACGTAGGTGATACCGTACGTCACGTGACCTTCGGTGTGGGCATTATTCTTTCCTCCAAACCAATGGGCGGAGATACCCTCTACGAAATTGCATTTGAAAAAGTCGGAAAAAAAAAATTAATGGCGACATATGCTCGTCTCACAAAAGCTTAAAAAATTCAGAAATATATATACGGAAAGGACAAACACTTTCATGAAAAACGATAAAAAACTTGTTCAAGACATTACTTCGATGGAAGTCGATTTTGCAAAATGGTACACCGATATCTGCAAAAAAGCCGATCTCATCGATTATTCCAGCGTCAAAGGATGTATGATCATCCGTCCTTACGGTTACGCAATCTGGGAAAACATCCAGAAGATCCTCGACACACGCTTCAAGGAACTCGGTCACGAGAATGTGTATATGCCGATGTTCATTCCCGAGTCTCTTCTTCAGAAGGAAAAGGATCACGTTGAGGGATTTGCACCCGAGGTCGCCTGGGTAACACACGGCGGAAGTGAACCCCTTACAGAGAAGCTCTGTGTTCGCCCCACATCTGAAACACTTTTCTGTGAGCATTTCGCAAACATTATCCGTTCTTACAGAGATCTTCCTAAGCTTTATAACCAGTGGTGCTCTGTTGTAAGATGGGAAAAGACCACAAGACCTTTCCTCAGAAGCCGCGAATTCCTCTGGCAGGAAGGTCACACAATGCACGCTACTGAAGAAGATGCACGCCGTGAGACAGTTCAGATGCTCAACGTTTACGCTGACTTCCATAACAACGATCTCGCAATCCCTGTTATTAAGGGTGCTAAGACTCCCTCCGATAAGTTTGCAGGAGCTGAGGACACTTACTGTATCGAAGCTATGATGCACGACGGTAAAGCACTTCAGGCAGGTACATCTCACTTCTTCGGAGATGGATTCGCAAGAGCATTCGATATCCAGTTTACAGATAAAGAAAACAAATTACAGTATCCCTTCCAGACATCGTGGGGCGTTACGACCCGTATGATCGGCGGTATCATTATGACACACGGCGACGATAACGGTCTTGTTCTTCCGCCCGCTGTTGCACCGATCCAGGTAGTGATCGTTCCTGTTGCTATGCATAAGGAAGGCGTTATTGAAGCTAATACAGCACTTTACAACAGACTTAAGGATAAGTTCAGAGTTAAACTCGACGACAGCGATCAGAGCCCCGGATGGAAGTATGCTGAATACGAAATGAAGGGTGTTCCGCTCAGAATCGAAATGGGTCCGAGAGATATTGAAGCAGGTAACTGCGTCATCGTAACCCGTCATAACCTCGAAAAGACAGTAGTTTCTATTGAAAATATCGAACAGATCGTAGCAGAAAAGCTCGAAGAAGTACGCGCCGGTATGTACGAAAAAGCTCTCGCAAACCGCGAAAAGAGAACATATTCCTGTACAAGCATCGAAGAGATCAAAGAGGCATTCGCAGCTAACGGTGATGGTCTTGTTAAGGCAATGTGGTGCGGCGACGAGGAATGTGAGGATAAGGTTAAAGAGCTGACAGGTGTCGGTTCAAGATGTATCCCGTTCGATCAGGAACACATCTCAGATACTTGCGTATGCTGTGGAAAGCCCGCTAAGCATATGGTATATTGGGGAATCGCTTATTAATTTGATAAATTTATAAAACATTCATAGAGGAGGACAGCTTGAAAGAATTTTCTATACAGAACTCAGAGAAGTTAAAGAGAATCGATCCGGTTATCCTTCTCTGTGTTTTCGGAATGAATCTTATGAGTATCATTACCTTGGCAGCGGCATCCGATGCCTTTGGTACTTGGTACGTGAAAGTCCAGATGATCGCTTCGGTAATCGGTATTGTCGGTATGTTTATTCTCACATTTATCGATTACGATGCGCTTTGTACAAAGTTGAAGTTCCTGTTCTTTGCGCTCTCAATCGTTCTTATGATCCTGGTTAAATTATTTGGAGAGGGAAGCATGGGTAACGAAAACTGGCTGCCGATTCCAGGAACCAGTTTGTCGTGGCAGCCGTCGGAATTTGTAAAGATCACGTTTATAATCTGCTTTGCACTTCATCTTGACTACGTAAAGAATAAAATAAATCATCCGCTGACCGTACTTCAGCTCGCACTTCACGCAGGACTTATAGTCGGACTTGTTATGCTGACAAAAGACCTTGGAATGGCACTCGTATATATGGCGATCATGGTGTTTATGGTTTTTGCCGCAGGAATGTCACTATGGTATTTTGTGGGAGTCGGTGCGGCTGTTATGATCGCAGCTCCGTTTTTGTGGCCGCTTCTTTCGGAAAAACAACAGCTTCGTATCCTGATTGGCTTTAATCCTGATCTTGACCCGCTTTACATAGGGCATCAGCAGATTATGAGCCGAAACTGTATCATATCAGGCGGATTCAGAGGTGCAGGCTTCTCGGGTGGATCAAAGTATTATTCACTCCCTGCGAGCCAATCAGACTTCCTTTTTTCAGTTCTTGCTGAAAAATTCGGGTTTATCGGTGCATTTCTCTATATCGTTCTTGTTGTAATTCTTGTTCTCAGAATTCTTCGGCTTGCAAGAACAACAAGAAAAAACTATGCATCATATATTTGCATAGGAATAGCGGGAATGATTATCGCACAGTCTGCCGAGAATATCGGAATGTGTCTCGCAGTTCTTCCCGTTGTAGGTATCACACTTCCGTTTTTCTCATACGGTTCGTCATCAATGCTGTCGATGTACCTGTGTATAGGGCTTGTACAAAGTATATGTGCCCATAACAAAAAGTATTATTTTGAGCGGGAGCTTGAATAAAACTCATATATACCAAAAGGTTTGTCGTTTGAAAGAAAACGGCAGACCTTTTTTGTATTACGGAAAACAATTTTTTGTAAGAGATTTATATAAATCTTTCTTTTGGATGATGAAAATGGTGAAAATGTATCAAAACAACTTGAAGTGAATGCAGTGCAGTTAATTTTCCATTATTTTAGGGGTTACATTTTTCATCATTCGGTATTATAATATTAATGTATCAGTATTTTGAGGAAAAGGAAATGGAGCTTATCATAATCAGTGAATCAAAAATAAAGCTGACTCTTACAAAGGATGAAATGGAATCCTTCAGCGGAAATACAAAGGAAGTGCTTCGCGGGATTATGCACGAGGCACAGCTTAAATGCGAATGCCCTCGACTTGACGGAAGGGTGTTTGTGCAGATGTATCCATCAAAAAAAGGCGGATGTGAAATGTTTGTCACTAAGCTTGAAAAAAACATAAATGAAATTACAATGAGGGCCGGAGAGGAAAGAATGCTCACCGAATATAAAAGACCGTATCTGTCGGAAAGCGGCAGTCATATAATATATTCATTCGCTGAAATGAACAATTTACTGAGCTGCTGCATGGGACTTATGAAAATGGGTTACAAAGGAGACAGCACAGCTTATATAGATACACCGACAAAAACATATTATCTTATGCTCGATTGCGAGACACATGTCGCGGGAGAGAACTTCGGATCATTGTGTTCGGTTCGAACTTATTACTACATAAACGAGCACTGTAATGTTTTGTGCGGAACATCCGCAGTTGAAAAACTCGGAAAACTTGCGTGAAAACGCAGTATTAGATAATTTTTTACAGAATAAAGGTTGATAAAAAAGAAATCCCGTGATACGATATAGTAAATAATAGAAATCACGGAGAGCACTTGTATGAGTGATAAAACAGATCAGAAGATTCTCAGTAACCGAAGCTTCAGCGAATGGACGCTTTCGTGTCCTGTGCAGATCAAGAGAATCAAAGTTTTTCGGTCAAATGATGAAGAAAAAACTGCGGTTCTGGTGTATTCTGCAGTCTGCGGCGATTTTGAGATAGATTCATATACAGCGGATTTAATATTTCTTGATGAAAGAAAACAGGAAATTGCTTCTATAAGCGATGTTATTCTTCTGTGCGGCGAGTCAGATGCTGTCGAATTTGTTTCAGACAAAACTGTTTTTGCAGAAGCGATCATAAAAAACGTAAAATTCAAAAACGGGGATATTTGGGAAAACACCGAAAATATACTCCCCGTAAGGCTTGATGAGCAGGAAATATTCTGGCAGACAGATCCGCTATATGACACGGTCAAAAGTGTATGCAGCGGAATTGTTGAGCCGAAATACAAGCCCGACACAATTGACGGAGCTTGGAGATGCGCGTGCGGTCAGATCAATCTTGAGTCGAGTAAAAAATGCGGTCAATGTGCCTGCAGCAAAGAATGGCTCGATTCTCATTTGAATACGGAATATCTTCAGCAGCATAAAGACGACGTAAAAAAGACAGATCATAAAGAAAAGAAAAAGAAAAAAGCATCAAGCGGATTAAGTGATAAGGTAAAAGCATTTTTGATACTTGTTTCTTTTATTGTTCTTGTTGCACTTGTGGTTTTGACTTTTACTCTGTTTATACCGTCGATCAGATATGCAAACGCCGAAAAGCTTGCCGCGGCGGGAGAATACGATAAAGCTGTCGATATTTTCAATGATCTTGGCGATTTCAAGGATTCATCCGAGAGAGCGTATGAGGTGACATATAAAAAAGCACAGGAGATAACAGGACTTGAATCTGTGTATTTGACTACCTCAGAAGAATCTCCGTGGTTTTCTATAACGGAAGAAGGAGTACTTTCTTTCAATAAATCAAAATTTGAAGAGTCAAACGGTGTGTGGAATCATATAAGGATCCCTGATATAGTCGACGGAATAGTTGTTTCCGAGCTTATCGAGAGCTTTATGATAAACTGCGAGGATCTTGCGGTGATAACGATTTCAGATTGCGTTGAAGTGATTGGCGAGCAAGCTTTCCTCGGATGCTCGTATTTGCACACAGTAAATTTCGGCAAGAATATCAGAGAGATAAAAGAAAGAGTGTTCATCAAATGTACTTCTCTCGAAAGTATTAAGCTTCCCGACACAGTCGAGTTCCTCGGAGACAGAGTCTTCAATAACTGCACAAAACTTAACAACGTAAAACTCGGACCAAAGATTACATCACTCGGTAATTATTTATTCAGTATGTGCTCGTCTCTTGAGAGGATCACGCTGGAATCTCCGATTACCTCAATCGGCGAGTATGCTTTTTACGAGTGCAGTAAACTTGAGAAGATAAACTGTAATTTCTCCGAAAGTGAATGGACAGAACCGTCGGTTGGCGAAGGAAACGACTATTATAAAGATGTCGAACTAACATTTGAATAAGTAAAGTAAAGAAGCCACAGCTTAAATGAGCCGCGGCTTCTTATTTTAGTACCCCGAAAACATACAAATTACAGATTTACTGCGAGAGAATTATTCCTCGTAGTTGTCCTGCTTCTTGTTCTGTTTCTGATTATTGTTCTGATTCTTATTCTGATTCTGGTTGTTATTCTGACTATTCTTGTTCTGATTCTGGTTCTGGTTGTTCTTGTTCTGGTTCTGCTGGTTACGGTTCTGGTTCTGCTGGTTTGTGTTGCGATCCATTATTTACTCCGTTTGCTCGAAAACTTTTTTATTCCACGAAAAACTGATGTTTCCCGTTTTTCTTTAACTTCTTTTCTTTTCAACATCTATCGGGGTACGCAAATATTATCTGTCGCAGTACACTTTTTTATTCAGGAAAAATCAGACATTTTTATGAATAAAGTTTTTTAACAGTCAAGAGTATCTGAGCAGTCTGAGCACGGCTTAAAACATCATTGGGCGAGAATTTGCCAGATCCCGTACCCTTGAAAACTCCTGCATTTGTCAGAGCGTAAATTGATCCCTTAGCCCAAGCGGGCACGGATGATCCGTCAGCGAAAACAGGCACGGTCTCAGGCACAGGAGCGCCGATTATCGCGTTAAGAATAACAGCCGCTTCAGCACGTGTAATCGTATCCTGCGGATTGAAGTAAAGCTTTCCGTTTTCATTCGATCCTTTTACGATCCCGAGCTTGTATGCACGACTAATATATCCTCTCGCACTGTTTGAGATTTTATCATTGTCAGCGAATACTGTTGCAGATGGTTCAATCTCGCCGGAACCGAGAGCTTTCATAACTGTTACGAGAAATTCCTCGCGTGTGATCTCCTCATCAGGCCGAAAATATAACTTACCGCTCACCGTGTCTGCATCCATTGCATTTTCCGATACCATAACGATTGCCGCATTGTGTGCCCAGTGTCCGTCCATATCAGAAAAAACGAGCTCAGATGCAGCCTTGTCGATGTCAACGATCACCTCGCGTGCAGGAGAATAATTGCCCCATTCATCACGCACAACATATGTGAATGAATCCTCGCCTGTTATTCCGTCACACGGAGTGTATCTGTAATCTCCGGAGTTTACGTCAAGCAGCTCAAGTATTCCGTTTTCGGGATATTTTACAATCTCAAATATAATACTGTCTCCATCAGGATCAGATCCTGTGAGCGTACCGTAAGTTGATATGTCTTTCTGAGTCCATACCTCAATGTAAGAGTCCTTTGGTGTTGCGGTGGGTGAGAGATTGACAGAATCGGTGAACTTGAGATCACATTTTATGCTGTAGTCAGCACCGGCCCTGAATCTGAAGGATGAAACATTACACGAGGTCGACGGAACAAATTTTAGCTTGGAAAGCCCTGATTTACTGATCGTCTGATTGACTGATACAGGGGCATCTCCGTACATAAGTGATCCGTGGGATGCGGGAGGGGTAGCAGTGATTGTAATGTAATCTACATCTTTTCCTACTGCATTTGCGAAATCCTCAGGAGAGAATGTGATCGAGCAAGAGGTGATCTCCGACTTAATCATATTCTGGTTCTGTGCAATTACACTCAGCGCAGGGGAGAGAAGTCCGTCTGAGTATGCGGAAACTGAGGCGGTGGAAAGAAGGAGAACACACCCAAGAGTTAAAAATAATCTCTTCATCTTTATTTCCTTTCAAGGTAATGGTATTTCGTTAAAGAATATTCACGCTCAATTGATAATATGCCGAAAGATAATAGATGAAATAGATTTTTTCTTGAATTTTTATAAATATTTTATGCAATAATCTTGATATTTCCGACGTATTGATGTATAATTAAGAGAAAAAACATTCACGGAGGCTATTATGCTTAATATTAAGATCGAAAAAACATCAACACCGAAGCAGAAGCCCGATTACAGCAAGCTCGGATTCGGAAAATATTTTACTGACCACATGTTTCTGATGAATTATTCAACAGAAAAAGGCTGGCACGACGCAAGAGTGGTTCCGTACGCTCCTCTTGAGCTCTCTCCCGCAGCGATGGTGTTCCACTATGCTCAGGAGCTTTTCGAAGGTCTCAAGGCGTACAGACGTGCTGACGGCGGCATTCAGCTCTTCAGACCCGACAAAAATATTGAAAGAATGAACAATACCTGCGATCGTCTTTGCGTTCCGAGAATTGACCCCGCAGATGTTCTCCAGGCTATCAAAACCGTAGTTGAAGTGGACGCCGATTGGGTTCCTTACGATGAAGGTACATCACTTTATATCAGACCCTTCATTATCGCTACCGATCCTATGCTCGGTGTACATCCTTCTCATACATATATCTTCTGCATTATTCTTTCTCCCGTTGGATCTTACTATGCAGCAGGTATCAATCCTGTTAAAATCGGTATCGAGAGAGAATATGTTCGCTGCGTAAAGGGCGGCACAGGTCTTGCTAAGGCTGGCGGTAACTATGCTGCATCTCTCATCGGTCAGAAGAAGGCTGAAGAAAACGGATACGCTCAGGTTCTTTGGCTTGACGGTATTCACAGAAAATATATCGACGAAGTTGGTGCGATGAACGTGTTCTTCGTAATCGACGGCGTTGTAGTAACTCCCGATCTTACAGACGGAAACATCCTCCCCGGCGTTACAAGAAGATCTGCAATCGAGCTTCTCAAGAAATGGGGAATGGCTGTAGAAGAAAGAAAACTCGCTGTAGACGAGGTTATAGAGGCTCACAAGAACGGTAAGCTCAATGAAGCTTTCGGTACAGGTACAGCTGCTGTTATTTCTCCGATCGGTGAACTTTGTGACGGCGACAACATTATGGTTATCAACAACAATGAGATCGGCCCGATTGCAAAGAAACTCTACGATGCTATCACAGGTATGCAGTGGGGCAAGGTTGAAGACGATATGGGTTGGATCGAAAAGATCAACTGAATCTGAATTAAATATAATTATAAAAATCCGTTTCGGTCAAGGCCGTGACGGATTTTTTGTGTCCTCATTCCCCAAAAGGCATAAACTGAGATTACGGATCGATTTTCATCTCTTGGGGGAATTTATGAGAAGTATTTACGATAACTATACAAAACTTGAAACAGATGGCAGGATTACTTTTTTTGCAGGTGCAAATACACCTGACGGTTTTGTAGGATCATATAAGGATATTGTAAATGAGTCGACTCTTGAAAGAGTTTACATAATTAAGGGCGGATCGGGAACGGGAAAAAGTACACTTATGAGAAAAATTGCGGATGCAGCAGAGAGTGAGGGATTCATCTCCGAATATTATCTGTGCGGATCCGATCCACATTCACTCGATTGCGTGGTTATAGACGGAAGGATAGCGATACTTGACGGAACAGCACCGCACACGCTTGATATGAAATATCCGGGTGCATCGTCAGATTTGATAGATGTATCAAAATTTTGGAGTAATGCCGTGCTTGAGCAGAACCGAGAGAAAATCATATATCACTCCGCATATAAATCTTCGTGTTATGCATCAGCTTACAGATATTTGAGTGCGGCAAGGGCAGTAGAAAACGAAAAAATTGAACTTGCAGATAAGCTCTTTGATCACACCAAGGCACTCGCATACATCGAAAGATTTCTCAGAGGATTAAAGCCGAAAAAGTCCCATCATATTTATCTGAGGGAAGAGGGCGGATACGATCACGCACTAACAATGCGCGGAAAATATATGCTTCCGACTTTGAGCGAGATTGCAGAAAATAATTATTATGTTCAAGATTCCTTTTCTCTCGCTGTGCCGTTTATGAATATGCTTCGTTCTGAGCTCATACGACGTGGTTTTTTAGTCAAGGTAACACGAATGCCGTGTGAACATTCCGTCAGCGGAATATTCATTAAGGACTCAGGCTTGTCGATAACTGTTGGGGAGAAAAAGACAGATGATAAGTGCATAAATATGTCGCGCTTTATCGTAAAAAATCCGTCGAGTGAACTCAAAGGACAGATGCGGCTGGCGGCAAAATGTGCTGAAAGCTGTATGGATGAGGCGCTCGAAAGACTTCACGACGCATCTCTGCATCATTTTGCACTTGAGGAGATATATAAAAAGGCAATGGATTTTGATGCACTTGAAAAAAATACGGAAAAAGTATGCCTCGAAATACTGTCCCGCATCAGAGTGGGACGTGACACTTGACAAACTAATAGATTTTATATATAATTATTATAATTTCTTATTGGCTCATCTGCAGAATAATAAGATTTTTTCTGCCACTTGACACAAAAAATTAATATATGATTTGCAAAAATCGGTTTTATTGTTTAGTTTATCGTTGTATAATCTATCTATAGCAAAAATAGGTGGTTATATAATGAATA
>SVUC01000087.1 GCA_015063455.1 Oscillospiraceae bacterium | reverse complement strand
AAGAATGCTGGAGCAAGGTAGCTGAATGGTGCGATTATGCGGGAAATATCGACGGCGTAGGAGAAATGGGTATTACAGTATTTGACTGCCACACAAATGAAAGATTCCCGACAGCTTGGCATATTCGTGCATACGGTCTTTTCGCAGCGAATAACCTCTTCTTCAAGGGAAGCGTAAGTATCCCCGCAGGCGAATCTATTACATACAAGTTCAGAATTCTGTTCAGAAGACGTGAAATGTCAAAAGATGAAATTGCTGACAGATTCGTAATGTATACGCTCGGTGAGCTTATTTAATAAGTTAATATATAAAATAAAACCGTCAGCGGAATAACCGCCGGCGGTTTTTGTCTTTAGTTGATTTCGGTGACGATTACTTCACAGTGCCCGCAAATTGAGAATTCACCGAATCCTGCGGGTATAAAGTAGCTCTCGCCCTTACTTATGTCATACGTACCGATTTTCGTTGAAATCACAGCTTCCGACGATTCAAGTACAAGAATTGAAACAAAGCTGCTTTTG
The DNA here is from genome assembly GCA_015063455.1 of Oscillospiraceae bacterium. Lineage (GTDB taxonomy): Bacteria > Bacillota > Clostridia > Oscillospirales > CAG-272 > UMGS1696. The sequence goes on along the minus strand of SVUC01000087.1, from coordinate 9,708 downwards.
TCGGAGAGCAATTTGACAGAATCACCCGAAGAGATCGAATATTTTTTCGACTTGAAATATTCACAGGAGCAGAGAAGAGTACCGCCATTTTCGTGATCCGGAACAGAAAACTGTATTTTTTCTATCTCCGGGGAAGTTCGAACATTGATTACATCTGCTGCCTCTTGGGTGTGGAGCTGACGAAGAGAGCCGTCAGACTGACGCCTGTTGTAGTCGAATACACGATATGTGACGTCGGAGTTTTGCTGTATCTCTGCGATAAGGATCCCTGCACCGATTGCGTGAACCTGTCCTGAGGGAATGAAGTAAACATCCCCCTCACGTACATCAACATAATTCAGAATTTCTTCTGTTCTTCCGAGTCTGACGTATTTTGCGAAATCTTCAGCTGTATACCCGCCGCGGAGACCGTAAACGATCTGAGCGCCTCTCTCGGCTTTCACAATGTACCACATTTCTGTTTTACCGAGCTCGTTTGCATTTTTTCGCGCATACTCGTTGTCAGGATGAACCTGGATAGAGAGCCTGTCGGCAGCATCAATGAATTTTATCAAGATCGGAAAACGGTCATATTTTTCCGCATTTGTTCCAAGAATACCGATTCTGTCTTCTGAAATATAGTCGCTGAGCAGAGTACCGGAGTAATCACCATTTGCAATCACGGAGTTTTCGTTGTCCCGTACTGTGAGCTCCCACGATTCAGCGATATTATCAAGGTGAGATGTTTTGCCGTACTCGCTCTTTAATAAATTTCCGCCCCATATCGTACTTTTTGAAACAGGGCGGAGAAGAATAGGATATTTTTTCATTTTATAGGATTATCAGATAATGTTGTCGTTGTCGATCAGCTTGTTGAGCCAAAGCTCACGAAGTCCCATTGTAAGACCTCGATGGGCATTTCTGAATTTACAGCAAGCACGCAAAAAATCGGGAATATCGTCAGATCCGAGCGAGAATTCACTTGTAAGAAGCGTGCGAATACTTGATATTACGTCGTCACACGGGAATCCCATATCAAATTCCATAATAATCGCGTGAGGATTGAGAGACATAATTACATTATATATCGGATTGACAAGCTCTTCTGCACACTTTTTCTGATCCGTGCAGGAGGAAATACGTTTTTCAAGAGTGTTTCCGTGATTATCAATAAAGCCCCCGAAGTTGCAGGCGTGACGATCTCGACCAAGAATAAGCTCACCGTTTACAATATAAGCACCGCACACATAGTTATTTCCGACATACCAATATATTACATTTTTGTCTAAGTAATCCGGGATGTGGGTTACATTTGATCTTGCAGCGGCATTTATGTGAGAATCAATAAGAAGCGGAATACCGCTGAAATGATGGGAAACAATATGGTTGAGGTGAAGTCCGCAAAGTTCTGGGATCCTTTTGGTTTTTACAACGTCCAGAGAAGAATTGTAAGGTCCCGGGACTGAAACACCTACACCGAAGCAGTTTGAAAGATCATATTTGCGGTTAATGTACAAGGCTGCTTCAGATAACAATAAGGAGAGGTTTTCGGCATATCCGATATCGGAACGGTATGGAATGAGCCTTTTTTCTACGAGATTAAGTCTGAGATCAAGCACAACATACCTGAAGTCATACGAGGTTATATCAAATATCAACGCAAATTTTTCATTGTTGACACTCAGAATACCTGCACGTCGTCCTGCTTGCGGCTTGATTTCTTTGATCTGACAGATCGCATTGAGATCGAGAAGTGCGTCAGCGATTTTTCCGACTGTAACAAGACTGAGATCAGTTTTTTCGGAAATTTCCGCACGGCTGATCCTGTCTGTATCGGCAATAGATGTGAAGATCGACTTGATGCTTTCGTATTTGATGCTTTTGAGGCTGATGTTATTCATGGTGTACACCCGTCCTTATTTTTACTTAAGAAAACGTCCATGTTTTTGTGCCTTTTTGCACAGATATGCAATTATACACACCGTATAATAAATATATTATACATAGTATTTTAAAAAATGTCAATATGATTTTAGAAATCAGAATTATCATTTTTTTGCCAAAAAATCTCAACATTTTGAAATAAAACCCGAGTTGCATTGACAAATGTTTTAGGCGGATGTATAATTAAAATAGGCGTATCATCAAAATATTGAGGTGGTATTATGGAGAAAAAGCGGTATAATAGTCTCGCGGACGAATATCTGATAAAACTTGAGGAAGTTGATTACAGTATTAGGCTTCCTGATACCGAATTTGAGGTTATGAAAGCGGTCTGGGATTGTGATCCGCCTGCGACAACAGGGAATCTTATGGATATGATCGGCGAGGGAAAAGGATGGAAGGCACCCACGCTCATATCTTTTCTTAACAGACTTGAGGAAAAAGGGTTTATTATGTCATACAAGACAGGAAAAAACCGTAATTATATTCCTCTTGCAGACCGAGATTTCTATTTGACTAAAATCTCGCAGGACTTTATTGACAGGTATCACGACGGATCGTTTGTAAATGTGCTGTCATCTTATTTCAGTGATAAGGTCTTCACGAGTGATGACGTTGACGAGATTCTTGGATGGATAAAGGCGCGGTTCGAGACAGATGAAAATGAATAAGGCTCGTTTTTACAGCATAATATATGACTCAACATTTGAGGGACACGAGAGATTCAATATCGGTACTTATAAAGAGAAAAAGCTTCATATTATGCTGAAAAAATACTTTGAGGATGATCCGCAGTATCATGAGATACCTACGAACGGATTTATCGCAGATATACGGCGAGACGGAAAGATCACAGAGATCGAGACATCGGGATTCACAGGGCTTGGTCCTAAGCTTTCAGCTTACCTCCCCGAATATTCTGTGAATCTTGTGTATCCTGCGCCCGCAAAGAAGTACGTTTCTTGGATAGATCCAGAGACATCGGAAATATCAGACAGACGGATCTCACCCAAAAAAGTCGGTGTTTATGATGCTATCTTTGAGCTTATTCGAATCCTTCCTTACGTTGGACACGAGAATCTTACCGTTACTGTAATGCTTCTTGAGATAGACGAATATAAGCTTCTTGACGGGTGGAGCAGGGATCGCAAAAAAGGCGCATCAAGATATGAAAGAATTCCGGTTGACTTGTATGACATAATTGAATTGTCGACCCCCGCCGATTTTGAGAAATATATTCCGGAGGTATGTACCAATGAGTTTACCGTGAAAGAGTTTTCAAAAGCTGCTAAGATTCGTGAAGAGAGAGCGAGAGCGGTAATAAAAGTTTTTGAAAAGCTGAGCCTGATTGAGAAGAAAGGGAAGCGCGGCAGGAGTTACGTTTATTCGAGGATATAATTAAAGTATCGTTAATTTTTATTAAAAGATATTGAAATCACGCGAAGTTTAATTTATAATAATAAATGGTATATTTTTATATAAATATACTCAGGAAACAAGATATATGGAGGACAAATTATGAACTACGGAATTCAGATGTACAGTCTCAGAGATTTGACTGAAACTGACCTTGAAGCAGGACTTCGCGCTGTTGCGGAGATGGGCTACAAAGAGGTTGAATTTGCGGGATATTTCGGACATTCCGCTGAGGAAGTAAAAGCAATGCTTGACAAATACGGCCTCAGATGCAGCGGCACACACACAAAGCTTCGTTTTCTTACAGAGGACTTTGAAGGACAGGTAAATTTCCTCAAGACAATCGGATGTAATAAATATGTTATTCCGAGCCACAGTCTCAATTCCAAGGAAGATGTTGATAATTTCGTCGCAAAGTGCAACGAGTATTCTCCTCTTCTCAAGGAACACGGAATTGAACTTGGATTCCACAATCACGCAAAAGAATTTGAGCCGATGGAAGATGGCACAATTATCCACAGAGAACTTGAAGCGAGAACAGATCTTTTCTTTGAGCTTGATACATATTGGGTGTATGTTGCAGGACTTGATCCGATCGAAGAAATGGAAAGACTCGGTTCAAGAGTAAAGATGATCCACCTCAAAGATGGAGATCCCGACGGTGACGGTTGTTCACTTGGTGACGGATCTGCCCCTGTAGCAGCTGTATGTGCAAAGGCAATCGAGATGGGCTGCGATATCGTTGTTGAGAGCGAAGGACTTTATCCCACAGGTCCAGAAGAAGTAAAGCGCTGCATCGAATATCTTAACACACTCGGACACTAAAAATCAAAAAAATAACACTAAAGGAGAGCTGAGATAAATTGTCAAAAATGGACAATAACTTAAATTTTGATATTCCTATGAGCATAATAGTATTGGCATTTCTGTTTTGTTGGCCGGTAGGCATTATTCTGGCAATTTTGCGCAGCTCATCCAAGTCTATTAATAAAAAAACTGTACGCGATCGTGTCGAAAACCGTAACTTTGTTGAAATAAACAATGCTGGCAAGATCAAGAAAAAAATATCAAGAAAAACAAAAATCGCTTCAATCTGCGGCGGTGCATTTGTTTCTCTTTCTTTATTTATTTTTTTGAGTTATGCGGTTGAGTCGTTTGTTGATTTCGGCTTCAGTATTGGGCATATGTACGTCAGCGGTTTCGGCGTTCTTCTGATGAGTATTCTGTGTGCGGTGGTTTCGTTTGCTTTAAGAGGAATCTTTGCTAAAAAGGACGCTCATCTGAACAAGCTTCGTACTATTATCGGTAACCGCGAAAGTATTAATCTCACAAAGCTTGCGGCTGCATCCGGAGTCGAGCTGAAAAAAATACGCAAGGATGTGCAGGAAATGATCGACGACGGCGAATATGGCGATTCTGCGTATATTGATGTCAGTACTAATAATTTTATGAAATATCCCTACGCTCAGCCTGATGATCCCGAGGCGTTCGATTACCGCAAGGTATATGGGGATCTCTTCAAAAAGGACAGAAATTCCCAAAAGAATGAAAAGTCCCAAGAGGACGAAAAAGCAAAAGACGTTACAGAAAATGTCGGAGTGATTGATGACAGTGATGATTTTCAGCACATTATCAAGGAAATCCGCCGTCTCAACGATGACATCAAGGATATCGAAGTGTCAGACAGGATCTATAAAATCGAAACGCACACGAAAAATATCTTTGATTACGTCACCGATCATCCCGAAGCTATGCCTCAGATCAGAACATTCATGAATTATTATCTTCCTACAACCCTCAAGCTTCTTGAATCTTACAAGAGAATTGAACGAGTCGGAGTTGCGGGAGAGAATATGAAAAAATCGAAGGCGGATATTGAAAACATTCTTGACCTTCTTTGTGTTGGATTTGAGCAGCAGATCGACCAGCTTTTCAAAAATGAGTATATTGACATTTCGAGCGATATAAGTGTTCTTGAAAAAATGATGAAGAAAGACGGACTCAGCTCAAAGAACGATTTTGATATTTCGTCTTACGTTGATGAAGTATCTGATGATATAAGCGGTTCTTCTTCAGCCGCGCTTGAGCTCCCCGAAAATAAAGAATAAAATACTGCCGCATTTTGCGTCTCAGACGTGATATGCGGCAGTTTTCGTTATTTTTTGAGAAGTTCAAGAGCGTTTCGGAAGAATATCTTTTCTTTCAGCTCTTCGGTGAGATCAAGTGAATCAATATAATCTGCGGTCGCACGGGAAGAGCACCACGGACAGTCGCTTCCGAACAGGATCTTGTTGCTGTCATGCTTTTTGATTATTCTTTCAGCAGTTTTTTGGGATATTGCATCAAATGAAACAAAAGCGGTATCAAAATATACGTTTTGTCCTGCAAGCTTATCTTCCACTTCGTCCCAGAGCATATTTCCGCCGAGATGAGCACATATCAGCGTTGATCTTGGCGAACGCTTAATGCGATTGAGAATAGCATCCGGAGTTGCCCATATTTTGTCGGGAGAGTACACATCAAATCCTGCGTGGGTTATAATAAACATTCCGAGCTGCGCGGCGGTGTCAAAAATCTCATCAAACAAAGGATCGTCAATTGTGTGATGCATATAATCCGGATGGATCTTTATACCTGAGATCCCTGCATTGTGAATCCGTTCGATCTCGTCGGATTTGTTTTCGAATTCGGGATTTATACTTCCGAGAGGGATCAGTCGCTCTCCGTAGTTTTTCAGCGTTTCTATTGCATAGTTGTTCACGTTTGTTGTCTGCTTGGGATTGGTCGCAATGTTGCATACAACAGCTCGGTCGATCTTCCATTCGTCAAGTCGGTTGATCAGCGATTCCGCAGTACCGTCTGTGAGTGGATCTATATGAATCTGAGCAGAAAGGGAGGCGAGAACACGAGTGGCAATAGCCGCGGGAAATGCATGAGTGTGAAAATCAATGAACATAAATAAATCTCCGAAATCAGTAAATAATAGTCCTGTAAAAAATTATATAATAATGTAATTATAAGTGTTAATGCAAAACGTTAATTTTTTATTAACAATTTCGAAATCGCTTGATATTACAAGAAGATTGTTGTATTATTAGTATAATGGGGTAGATTAGGGTAAATCTAACCTTAAATATTATTTAATTAATTAAATTCGAAAAAATATAGTTTTTATGGAGGATATATGGCAAAGAAAATAATTGACAGCAGTGTTCGCGGTTCAGAAAATCCGAGCACGGCGGCTCAGTTCCGCGAGCTTCTTATGAAGAATGAAAAGCCCGGAAAAAACGGCGTGCTCAGCGCAAGAGAGCGTATCACTTCTATCTTTGATGAAGGTACGTTTACTGAGCTCGGTGCGTACACAATGAGACGTATCTCCGAATACGACGGTGAGACACCTGATCAGCTTGAAAGCGTGATCTGCGGTTACGGTTCTGTGAACGGCTGCCTCGTTTACGCTTTTGCTCAGGATCTTGACAGAACAAAGGGATCTGTAAGCGAAGCCGCAGCTAAGAAGATCTGTGCTACCTACAAGTTGGCGACAGATAATGGCTGCCCGATCGTCGGAGTATTTGACAGTGCAGGAGCATACCTTCCCGAAGGTGTTCGTGCACTCGCAGGATACGGTATGATAATGAAGGCAGTTTCTCGTGCTTCCGGTATTATCCCGCAGATCGCATTTGTTCCCGGTATCGCACAGGGCGCATCTGCTGTTATCGCTTCAATGTTCGATTTCGTTGTTGCAACTGAGAATTCCAAGGTCAGCGTAAATCCTCCGTTTGTTGTTGGCGGCGGTGAAACAAAGGATTCAGTTGAAGCCGGAATTGCTTCTCTTACAGCAAAGGATGACCTTGACGCCATCGGTTCTATCCGTTCACTTCTCGCATATCTTCCTTCAAATAATGAAGAGGGAATCGTTGAAGCAGAAACATATGACGAAGTAAACAGACTCGTTGACATCTCTGCATATAATGCAGACGGCAATATCAAGAATCTTATCGCATCTTTCGCAGATGACGCTAAGTATCTTGAACTCAGTGCAGACTACGCAAAGCAGATCACAACAGGATTTGTTACACTCGGCGGTGCAGTATGCGGCGTTGTAGCTGCAAACCATGCCGAAAATGAGGGCAGACTTACTTCAAAGGCAGCTCGTAAAGCAGCTAAGTTTGTAAGCTTCTGTGATTGCTTCGGTGTTCCCGTAATCACACTCGTTGATTCAGAAGGATTTGCTGTATGCGGTGAGGAAGAAAAGAATCCTTATTCCTCTGAGATCGGTAAGCTTGCAGGTGCTTATGCAGGTGCTAAGGTTCCGCTTATCACTCTTGTTGCAGGTAAGGCGTACGGCTCAGTATTCTCAGTTCTCGGATCTAAGGCTATCGGTGCAGACCTTGTTCTTGCTCTTGACAGCGCAAAGATTTCCTGCATGAGCCCGAAGTCCGCAGTAGCTCTCCTTTGGAACGACAAGATCAAAGGCGATATCACACGTGAAGATCTTGAAGCTGAATGGAGTGAAAAAGTGGCAAGTGCCCTTGAAGCTGCGCGCGCAGGAGAAGTCGACGATATTATTGATGCCGGTGAGCTTCGTCAGAGACTTGCATCCGCAGTTCTTATGCTTGCAGGCAAGGCTGTAAATTGTCCCAGAAAACGTCACGCAAATATGCCTCTTTGATTTGTGGGAGGTTATAAAATGACTTATTTACCTTTATTTCTGACAGCAGAACTTGATCTTTCCGAAAAACTTGCATTGTCAGGTGAGATGCTTCTTCGTGGAATGGGTACTGTATTTCTTGTGCTCATAATCCTGTGGGCTATCATATCACTTTTCGGAAGACTCGTTGGCGGTCAGCAGACCGAAAAAGAAGCTAAGGAAGCTCCAAAGAAAGTTGCTCCGAAAAAGGCTGAAGCAAAAAAAGAAGCTAAAGCTCCCGTAGCACAGCCTGCGGCAGTTCCTGTTCAAGCAGCAGGTCAGGATGACTCCTTGATCGCGGCAATTATCGCGGCTGTAGAAGCATATCGCGCTGAAGAAGGACTTTCTTCTCTTCCTTACAGAGTAGTTTCATTTAAGCGTAAATCCGGCAGAAAGAGCTGGAACGGAAATTTTGAGGACTGATCCTCACCAGATTTTGAAATAAATAATATATAATCGGAGGCAAATATGAAAAAGTATAACGTAACCGTAAACGGTGTAACATATGAAGTTTTAGTTGAAGAAGCAGGAGCAGTATCAGCACCTGTTCAGACAGCAGCTCCCGTAGCAGCACCCGCACCTGCAGCAGCACCCGCACCAGTTCAGGCAGCACCCGCACCTGCGGCAGCACCTGCAGCGGCTCCTGCACCTGCACCATCCGGAGCACAGGGCGCGATCAAAGTTACCGCTCCTATGCCCGGTACTATCCTCAAGCTCAACGTCAAGGTTGGCGATACAATCAAGGCAAATGATCTCGTGTGCATCCTCGAAGCTATGAAGATGGAAAACGAAATCTTCGCATCCGAAGGCGGTACAGTTAAGTCGATCGATGCTCCTCAGGGATCAAGCGTAAATTCCGGCGACGTAATTATTACTCTCGGTTAATGTTCCCCCCCGAAAACAAATAAGGAGTGAACATAATGTCATTTTTAACAGATTTATACAGTACGACCGGTCTGCCGATCCTTTTCGCAGACCCGGTCCTTCTGGTGAAAACTCTCGCCATGTACGTTATCATAGGTATTCTTTTCTACCTTGCTATCGTACGTAAATTTGAGCCGCTTCTTCTTCTCCCGATCGCATTCGGTATGCTTCTTGCAAACCTTCCGGGAGCAGATCTCTTCCATATGGATCTCTTCATTCACGAAGATGGTTCAAATCTCAATATACAGCAGGTAATTGAGCAGGGAAATCTCATCGACTTCCTCTACCTTGGAGTTAAGCTCGGTATTTATCCGTCTCTTATCTTCCTTGGAGTAGGTGCTATGACCGACTTCTCCTCACTTATCGCAAACCCGAAGTCTCTCCTTATGGGAGCTGGCGCACAGTTCGGTGTATTTGCTGCTTTTGTCGGTGCACTTTTCCTCGGATTCGCACCTGAGGCTGCAGCAGCTATCGGTATTATCGGAGGTGCTGACGGACCGACGGCGATACTTGTCACAAAAACTCTTGCTCCGCATCTTCTTGGTGCTATTGCAGTTGCGGCGTACAGCTATATGGCGCTTATCCCGATCATTCAGCCGCCGTTTATGAAGCTTCTTACAACAAAGAAGGAACGCGCTATCGTGATGAAGAATCTCCGTCCCGTATCGAAAATGGAGCTCGTTCTTTTCCCGATCATCGTTACTGTTGTTGTTTGTTTGATCGTTCCCGATGCTGCTCCGCTTGTAGGATTCCTT
>SVUC01000086.1 GCA_015063455.1 Oscillospiraceae bacterium | reverse complement strand
TAATCAAGGAAAAACAGAGGCTTTGCTCCGCAGCAAATAATATCATTAACACACATTGCAACAGCGTCGATACCGATAGTGTCGTGCTTGTCCATAAGGATAGCCATTTTTACTTTTGTTCCGCATCCGTCTGTTCCTGAGACAAGAACGGGCTCTTCCATTCCCGCGATGGGAAGACCGAAGCATCCGCCAAATCCTCCGACGTCATCAAGACAGCCTTCGTTTTTTGTGCGGGCAATGTGAGCCTTCATAAGCTCTACCGCACGGTAGCCGGCAGTAATGTCAACACCGGCATTCTTGTACGATTCACTGAAACTTTTCATTTTATTTAGATCCTTTCAGAATTATTTATTGAAACTGAAAAACGCAGGGACAATTATAATTAAATCACCTGCGTGTGAGAATTACTGCTCGATAAGCTTTGCCTGAAGGGCTGAATCCTTTGAATAAACCTTTTCAGCACCGTCACGTCGAGCCTTGTTAAGTTTTTCCGTGAGCTCATCATCAGAGAGAGCGATCATTTCACAAGCCAAAAGAGCAGCATTAGCCGCACCGTTCATTGCAACAGTCGCAACGGGAATACCTGTAGGCATCTGTACTGTTGAAAGAAGAGCATCAAGACCGTCGAGCATACCGCCTTTTACGGGAACTCCAATGACGGGAAGAGTGGTAGCCGCTGCGCAAACACCTGCAAGATGAGCCGCCATACCCGCACAAGCGATAATTACACCGAAACCGTTTTCGCGCGCACTTCCTACAAATGAGTTAACTGCCTCGGGAGTTCTGTGAGCAGACATTACATGAGCTTCAAAGGGAACACCGTATTCACGGAGAACGGCAAATGCCTTTTCTACAACAGGAAGATCGCTGTCAGACCCCATAATAATTGCAACTTTTTTCATAAAACAATATCCTATCCCCGCCGCATCGGAAATACAGAGTACGCGGCGGCAAGATTCTCTGTACATTTATACAAAAATATACGAAAAAAGCATACAATCCCGCGACACCAAAAAGCAGAATTATATGCCCAGACGGACGGCGCTCGAATGAGCTGTACACCTTCTGTTTCACGCGGTCAATTCCGCCGGCCGAAGCCTCTCCGTCAGTTACAGAAAGCACTACATATATTATACCTAATATTACATAAAACGTCAAGTATTTACGACAACAAAAAACAAAAAATGAAACCGATCCGATATATCTTAAATGTACAAAAATTACATTACGCCGCGTGGATTTTAATTAATGACACGAAATAAATATCGGATCGGCAAATATTCAGTTATTTAGTTTCTGATACCGACGTCACTCATATCGATCGGCTTGAATCCGATGCGGAAGGCGGGGGAATCGTCGGGGAGAGTAAAGTCGCCGTTTTTCGGATCCTTGAAGCACGGGTCAGCTTCAAGATAATTCTTGAACAGACCGAGTGACTTCATCTTTGCAACATCATTGTAACCCGGGGCACAGAACGCATTTCCTTTTGTGTTCCAAACGAGGTTGTTGTTGTCCACCATGTTAAGCTTGCTTACGTTAAAGTAATGCGTGTATGTAGCGGCACCGTCAGACAAGAGTATATTTCCTTCAAGGAAAATTCCTATGTGTTCTTCAGGGCGAGAAAGAGCAACAACTCCGGAACCGCCAAACGCAAAGATATTGTTGCGAACAATGTTTTCTTTACCAAAATGCTGATGGAAGGATTCTGTTTTTGTATCGTAAACAATATTGTTTTCAACGATTACACCTGTGGTACCTTCGTCTGTGTATATTCCCCAGCCTTTATCGGTACGGGAATAGACAGTGTGAATGAGATTTCCTCTGATAACTGTGCCGGGCTGAGGGCCGAGGGTATAGATCGCTCCCATATCAGTATGCATATGCTGTCCGACATCGTGAATGTAGTTCTTCTCGATAAGAACATTCTTTGTTACGTGCTTTCGGCCTGTCTCAGGTCTGTCGTAACCCCATTGCCAGCCGACAGAAATACCTGTGTAGTATCCGTCAGCAACTTCATTGTGAGCGATAACACAGTCGTGAGCCAATCGAAGAACAATACCGATTGCGTTCGTGTTTACTCTTCCGTAACCGTGTACGAGGTTGTCTGTAATGATGATATCGTGGTTATGCTCTGCAGGGATTTCAGCACTTGTGATATCACTGTTGTCTCCCTTAAGGGAAATAGCACCCGTGCCGAGATCGGTAAATGTGCAGTGCTGAATATATATGTATTTAACAGCGTCGTACATTTCAATTGCCTGGTCTCCGATATGAGCGAATGTACACTTATTGAATGATATGTATGAAGAATTCTTGATTCTTATAGCTCCTAAAATATCGGTCGCCGCCTGGATGGGATAACGTGATTCTGTTTTCCAGTCACTTCCCATAAAAGCAACATTTTCAAATGAAAGGGACATGCTGTCTTCAGAACCTTGCATTCCGTCTATCAACATGATCACATCGAGATCGGATGCAAAGAGCGTGAAGCCTTCAATCGAATCGTTTTCAAAGGGAATATAATAAAGCTTGTTTTCACCTTTGTCAACGTAGAACTGGCCGGGGGTACCGAGTGCTTCGTAAACATTGTCAAAGCAGTAAGGACCTTTGTTGTAGAACTCAATAAAAGCGCAGGCACTTTTGGTTTTTGTCTTTACGTGCTTAACTTCAGTGTCGATCTTTTCTATCTGTAAACGCTCGTCTTTCCAGTAGTGAGGCATCAGAACCTGAATTTCGTCAAGTCGAGTAAATGATGAAATAGTGTCATCTGTATATCTGAAAACATCCATATGCTCGTTCCAGGCAACACCGTAGGGATCGTATCCTACAAGCTCCGCTTCAAGATAACCTGATATGGGATATCTCGGACGGGAGAGTCTGTCGCCTTTTGCGTTAAAGCACTGGTGAGGATAGAACTTCTCACCGCGTACAGAGGGAAGTGAAGCAGCCCAAGCCTTTTTGCCGTGAACAGTAGTTTCTTCAAATCCCGTAACAGGAACCCAGGCGCAGAAACGAGCTTGCTTTTCATCTTCACAAACAAAATGTATCGACGAGCCTGATTTGCTGATTCCATCATTGTCAAAAACCATTGTCTGTGAAAGGAGATAATCTCCCGCAGCCATTTTAACTGTTATATCATAACATCCGTTTTCTGTGATCTTCAGTAATCCTGCCATGATCTCATCTGCATTAGTAAACGGCTTGTTTTGTGTTCCGTCTCCGCCTGCACTACGAGATGCATCAGCGTAAATAGTTATACACTTTTTGATATCGCTTGACATATTCGTTCTCCATTTCGTATGAGTGTTGATTGATTCAAGAAGCATAGCTTCTGCAGAACATTGTTTAGTAAAGCATATTTGTGAATCTAATACATTATACAACATAAATTTCACAAAAACAATAGAGAATTACATGGTATAAAAAATCTTCATAGTAAGCAACGTTTGTATAATTCATAGATTTTGACTCGCGTGAAACAGACGAATATTATGAGCTTTAGAATTAATTATCTGAGTAGAGAATGAGATAATTAATATAAAAATACCTACTATTAACTTAAATAATTATAATTCTTTAATTTAGCAAAACTCTTGAAATTCACAGCATTTTGTTGTATACTAAATAAAATCGGGTGTACTATGGATAAGTAAAATTATGCAAAAATATCCGTGGGCTCTTGGTTTGCAGCGGACATTGAATACTAAATATAATCAAGTCTCAGAAAACTTTTTGAAACTATATGGAAATTATGGAGGTTAAAATGAACTGTCCCAAATTCAGCGGAGGAGTGATCCTTAATATCGATTTTAATTCGGTAACTTTTCCTTTTTTGGAAAGAGCAACAGAAGAAGAAAACTTCAGCCGTGAAACACTGTATCCTTTTGTGGACCAGTACCTTGGAACTCATGTCAAAGCACTCGCATTCAATACATTCTGTCAGTGCTCCGCCACACCGAGTAAGGTATGGTCTGACTACGAAGACCTATATAACCGTAAGATAGAAAACGGGATTGCTGTTGACTATACGGAAGATTACAAAGGATTATATAGATGCTATAAAGTTCACGGTGTAGATCCGTTTGAAGTATGGATCGACAGATGCCGCGAAAAAGGACTTGAAGCGTGGCTTTCACTTCGTATGAACGACTGTCACGAACCACGTGCCGAAACATTTTTCGCAAGAAGCGACTTTTTCTACGAGGCAAAAGAAAAAGGCTGGATGAACGGAATCCTTCCCGGTCACGGACTCCATTACCATTATACATATAATTACGCGGTCCCCGAGGTTCGCAAAAAAATGCTCGACTACATCGAGGAACAGCTTGATATGTATGACGTAGACGCACTTGAGCTCGATTTTTCACGTGAGCTTATTTGTTTCAAGTATATGGAGTGCGATGATAAAGTTGAAATAATGAATGATTTTATCAGAAATGTCAAGAAGATCGTTACTTCGGCTGAAGAAAAACACTCCCACAGAATTAAAATAGCCGTTCGTCTCGCAAGAGATATCGATCAGTGTAAAATTTTCGGATTTGATGCTGATACGTGGAATGAAGAGTGTCTCGTTGATTGCATTATCCCTACACCGAGATACTTCACCTGCGATACCGATATGCCAATAAACGTATGGAAAGAACGCTGCAAGAATATCGAGATAGGTGCAGGAATCGAGATGAACTTTTGCGTGCAGAACAATAAATCCGATATCTCCGCTGCTTCAAGAAACAAAGCGAAAATTACATCCGACGTAGCAAACGGAATGGCTGCTGCTTATGTCTGTGAAGGCGCGGATGTTGCTTACCTCTACAATTTTTTCCTTAATCCCTATACAGATCCGTCTGACTCAAGAACAAAGAACATTTTTGATATGATAAACAGAGTCGGAAAAGACGAAACAATTTTCTCAACCCGCCGCCGTCAGATTATTATGTATCAGGAACGTGAAATTACACCGTTTGGAATCGAGCCTTATCATCCGCTTCCTCTTGAGATCGCAAGAGGAGACAGCGCCTCTCTCTCGGTTCCTGTCGGATTTGTTCCGAGTGACAAAAAAGTTCGCATAATTCTCGGATTCTCGCACAGCGATCCGAATTTTAAGGATGCCCCGAACGATATTGAGCTAAAGATAAACGGAAAGCCCTGCCGCGATCTTGTTGTTTGTGACGAGGAAACTCTTGACAGTCTCCGATCATATCACGGAGATTCGTATGTAAGCCGAGACGTTACACTTTATTCGTGCGATATACCCGCAGAATCTCTCAGCAGATACACAGCAGAGTTCAACGCAAAAAGAGACGTTGTTGTTGAATATATGGAAATCGACATTCAGTAATCTTTAATTATTTTGAAAAAATATGGAAGGGAAAAATCATATGTGTGAAAAAATCATCAATCAGCCTGATTTCAAGGGCGGAGTAATAATCAACGTAGATATAGACTCTGTAACATCTCCTTTTCTTGCTGAGGCTATAACAGAGGAGAATTTCAGCCGCGAAACACTGTATCCGTTCATAGACCAGTACGCAGATACACAGGTCAAGGCTCTTTCACTCAATACATTTGCACAAAGTTCTGCAACACCGAGTAAGGTGTGGACAGATCTGCTCACGATTCACGACTGGAAGGAAGAGAACGGCATCCCTGTAGACTACTCAGATCAATATGTCGGTCTATATACTTGCCACAAGAAATTTGGTGTCGACCCGTACAGAGTGTGGTTTGAGAGAACACGTGAGCGTGGAATGGAAGCCTGGATGTCACTCAGAATGAACGACTGTCACGAGCCTCGTCCTAAGACATTCTGCGGCAGAAGCGAATTTTTCTACGAAGCAAAAAAGAACGGTTGGATGGTAGGTATCCTTCCCGGTCATGGACTTCACTATCACCACTGCCTCGACTATGCCGTGCCTGAAGTCCGCAAAATGATGCTTGATTACATAGAAGAACAGGTAAACGAGTATAACATCGACGCAATCGAGCTTGACTTCTCTCGCGAGAGCATTTGCTTCAAATATACCAAGTGCCCCGAAAAGTGCGAGATCATGACCGATTTCATCAGAAAAATCAGAGAAATTACAAATAAAGCCTCCAAGAAGCACGGTCATAAAGTTAAAATCGCAGTACGTCTTTTCAGAGATATAGATCAGTGTAAAGCATTCGGATTTGATGCGGAAACATGGGATAAAGAGGGACTTGTAGATCACATTACATCTACATCACGCTGGTGGTCCTGTGATAACGATATCCCGATCGACGTTTGGAAGAAACGCTGTCCTAATACAGAGATCGGCGGAGGTATTGAGGTTCATTACCGCCAGCCGTTCAATAAGACCGATATATCCCGCCCGGGTAAGCATAACGTAAGTATAACAGCCGACATCGGAAACGGTATGGCAGCGGCTTTTGTTTCGGAAGGTGCTGATATTATAAATATCTATAACAACTTTATCAATCCTTATGAAAATGTCAACGGTCATTGGGAGAGAAAAACACACAGTATGATCAGACGTCTGGGGGACGCTGAAACGATCTATTCGACCCGCCGCCGTCACATAATAATGTTCCAGGAGCAGGAGATCGTACCGTATGGATTTGAGGCTTATCATCCGCTTCCGTTGGAGATATCCCGCGGACATAACGATGAGCTTTCACTTCCTATCGGATATGTACCTGAAGGAAAGCGTGCAAGTCTTGTTATCGGTTTCTCTTACGGCGATCCGTCGTCAATTGAAATCGCGGTAAACGGTAAGGTGTGCAGCTCACTTTCAAAATGTGATGTTAAAACTCTTGCCCATTACGCAGGTCTTTTCGATAACCCGATGGTCGGCAACGATACAACACTCTATATCGGCGAGATAGATGCCGAATCACTTATGAGATATACGCTTAGTATAAACGCAATCGACGACGTTGTAATTGAATACGTCGAGGTAAATATTGAATGATAATATTATTTCGGAGGATACCTATATGACCCAGCCAAACTTCAAGGGCGGAATTGCTCTTCAAGTTGCATTCGATCCGCTTTCTATGTCTGCTTTTGAGAAAGAACTCGAAAACGGAGAATTTAACGAAGAATGTTTGTATTCATTTGTGGATCAATACACCGGAACACAGGTAAAAGCTCTTATGTTTTCGGTATTTGCTCAGGCTTCTGAAACACCGAGTAAGGTATTCTCCGATTTTGAATCCCTTTACAACAGAGAAATAGAAAACGGAACACGCGTGAACTACAAAAAGATTTATTACCATATTCACAAATGCCTTACCGAATATGGTATAGATGTTCACGACGTCCTTTTCAGGCGCTGTCACGAAAAGGGAATAGAACCTTGGCTTTCTGTGCGAATGAATGACTGCAACGGTCCGCGTGAGAACACATTATCAATACGCAGTGATTTTTTCTATGAGGCTAAGAAAAAGGGATGGCTTATTGGAATTCTCCCGAGACATGGTCTCCATTATCACTATGCGTATAATTACGCCGTTCCTGAGGTAAGACAGCAGATGACAGCATATATCCAGGAACAGCTCGGACGATACGATGTTGATGGGATAGAGCTTGACTTTACCCGTGAGATAATCTGCTTCAGATATATGGAGTGTCCGAACAAATGCGAGTTGATGACGGAGTTTATCAGAAAGATCAAATGGCTTACTTATATGGTAACTATGAAATTTGGTCACAAAGTAAGTCTTGCAGTTCGTCTTTATAGAGATATAGATCAGTGTAAAGAATTCGGATTAGACGTTGAAACGTGGGACAGAGAGGGACTTGTAGATATGATAACAGTATCCTCACGGTATTTGTCATGTGACAATGATATGCCGATTTCCGAGTGGAAAAGACGCTTACCGAATACTAAGATAGCTGCAAGCGTTGAGGCCTATTTCGCCCCTCCGCACAATAAAACCGATGTTTCATATCCGCCGAAGTATCATTCCAGAATAACTACAGATATTGCTAACGGTATGGCAGCGGCATTCGTTTCAGAGGGGGCTGATATGATCTATCTCTCTGCATATTGCTTAGGGTACAAACCAAATAAACAAAGTCCGAGATATAAACGTTCTATTGAAATGATAAACCGAATGGGAGATTCAGAAACGATCTTTGCAAATCGCCGCCGTCATGTGATTATGTTTCAGGAGTATGAAACTGTTCCCGTCGGCTTTGAATCATATCATCCTCTTCCTGTTGGAATCTCAAGAGGGGACACAGAAGAAATATCTCTGCCGATAGGACATGTCCCCGAGGGTAAGATGGCACAGCTGGTCGTAGGCTTTGATTATGGAGAACCTTCAGACGTAGAAATTTATGTAAATAATAAACCCTGCAGAGACTTCAAAATCTGTAACGAGGAAATTTTGAAAAAATTTGAATCATTTGATCCCGGAATTCCGATGCACGCCCCGAGCTCAACCCTTTATATAGCAGATATTGAGGCAGAATCTCTTATGCGATACACAATCAATATCACAGCAAAAGATGATGTTGTGATAGATTACATTGAGGTAAATATTGATTGATAAATCAATTTGAAAATTTTTGAAAATTATGGAGGTGAAATTATGACACAACCAAAATTCAGCGGCGGAATTATCTTAAATATTGACACAAATTCCGTAACAGAACCCTTTCTCAACAGAGCGATAGAGGAAGAGAACTTTACAGAAGCTACTCTGTATCCTTTTATAGATCAGTATGCTGATACAGAGGTCAAAGCTGTTGCGATCAATACATTCGGTCAAAGCTCTGTTACACCTACAAAAGTTTGGACCGATGTACTCAGCAAGTCACAGTACAAAACAGAGAACGGGCTTCCCGTTGATTACTCGAACCGTTGGCCCGGCCTTCAAAAAATTGTAAATGAATACGGCATTGATCCTCACGCAGTTTGGTTCAAGAGATGCCGTGAGCGCGGAATGGAAGCTTGGATGTCACTCAGAATGAATGACTGTCACTGTCCTCGTGAGAAAGTGGAGTACGGAAGAAGTGACTTCTTCTATGAGGCACAGAGGAACGGATGGATGATCGGCATTCTTCCAGGTCACGGACTGCATTATCATAATGCTTATGATTACGCAGTACCCAAGGTGCGTCAAATGATGCTCGACTATATCGAGGAACAGCTCGGAATGTACGATGTAGATGCCCTTGAGCTTGATTTCAGCCGTGAAATGCTCTGCTTCAAATATCCGACGTGTACTGATAAATGCGAGATCATGAACGATTTTATCAGAAATGTCAAAAAGATTACAGATGCAGCGGGAGAAAAATACGGTCATAAGATCAAGATTGCCGTTCTCCTGTTCAGAGACATAGACCAGTGCAAGACATTCGGATTTGACGCTGAAACGTGGGACAGAGAAAATCTCGTTGACTATATCGTTCCTAAATCACGTTACTTCTCGTGTGATAATGATATGCCGATAGATGTGTGGAAAAAGCGCTGCCCGAATACTTTGATCGGTGCGGGAATCGAGATGAATTTCTATACCCCACACAATAAGACAGATATTTCATTCAGACCTAAACATGCTGTAAAGGTCAACGACGATATGGCAAACGGAATGGCAGCCGCATACGTCTCAGAGGGTGCTGACGTGATATATCTTTATAACCACTTCATCAGTCCTTATTTTTCGCCTGATAGCACATGGCTAAAGAATACACACAGCGAGATCAGACGTATTGGAGAAGCTGATACTATCTATTCAACACGCCGCCGTCATATAATAATGTTTCAGGAACAGGAGACCGTACCCGCAGGATACGAGGCATTCCATCCGCTTCCGGTTGAAATATCGAGCGGTCAGACAAAGGAAATCTCACTTCCGATCGGTTATGTTCCGAACGGCAAAAAAGCACGTCTTCTCATTGGATTCTCATATGGTAAACCGAGTGATGCAGAGATCATTGTAAACGGTAAGCTTTGCTCAACATTTATTCAGTGTGATGACGAAACAATTGCTTATTTTGCTGAACGTGACGGTAATCCGATCGTTCATTCCGATACAACTCTTTACATCGGCGATATTGATGCAGATTCTCTTATGAGATATAATCTGAGTATCACGGGCAAAGAAGACGTTGTGATCGAATATATCGAAGTGAATATTGATTGATAAAACAATATTTAATATATATGGGGATTAAAATATGAAGCAACCAAAATTCAGCGGCGGTATTATATTTAATATTGATTTCAACTCTGTTACGTTTCCTTTTTTAAGAAAAGCGGTCAGTGAGGAAAACTTCAGCAGAGAAACACTATATC
>SVUC01000085.1 GCA_015063455.1 Oscillospiraceae bacterium | reverse complement strand
TCAGAAATGAAGAAAGATACCAAAAGGTTTTACTAAAAGCAGAATCACTAGTAAATGAATCGAAGTGATTTACAATACCCAAAAAAAGCCGAGGCTCACCACCCCGGCTTTCGTTTTACCCCGCCGCATTCAGCATATTTTCGATAAAAATTCCGTATCCTTTTTTCGGATCCCCGATAAGAACGTGTGTCACAGCACCTATAAGCTTTCCGTCCTGTATGATCGGTGAGCCCGACATCCCCTGAACAATTCCTCCTGTTTTCTCAATCAGATCTTCGTCGTCAATTGTTATTGAAAAACTGCGGTTGTCGTTACTCTTATAGTGTATCTCGTCTATTTCTATCTCGTATTTTTGCGGCACATTATCGTCAAGAGTACACCAAATATATGCCTCCCCCGTGTGAACTTCTCTTCTGTTCCCAATCTCGATATGCTCCTCGGGAATCAGCATATCTGGGATATCTGTGAGTACACCATAAACACCACACGAGGTATTTCCAAGGAGTACGCCGGAGTTATCCGAGGTAAAGTACCCTTTCAGTTCCCCCGGTGTTCCTGCAATTCCTTTTACTATACCGGAAATCTTTACATCCACTACAGTTCCGCTCTCCATTTTGAGAAGCTCACCCGATTCCGCATCGCATATTCCATGGCCAAGTCCTGCAAACTCCCCTGTTTCGGGAACAATATAGGTGATAGTTCCGATCCCTGCTGTCGTATCTCTTATCCACATACCTGTTTTGAGTTTTCCGTCCGTACTGCTGAGTGCAGGTGTAAATTTGACTTTATTTTCGTTTCCGCCTCTCAGATACGTAACTTCAATTTCATCTGCATTATTTTCTTCAATATATTTTATCAACTCCTCGGATGTTCCGACTTTCGCACCGTTGATATGGGTTATAATATCATTAATTCGAAGTCCTGCATCGTATGCGGGTGTTTTTACCCCCTCAGTTGTTTCTATCTCCATAAAGCCGACGATGACGATCCCTTGTGAGTAGAATTTGACTCCAAAAGGCATACCCCCGACAGATACTTCCTGTGGGATTTCCCCACTCGCCTCAATTTTTACGGCTAACGACGTTCCGTTTATTACCAAGACATTTGCCGTCAAAAAGAGCGCAGCGACCGTCATGCATATTTTTCTATATAATTTTTTCATATTATCTCTCCCGTTTAAGCTTTCATAACCATCAGCCTATGAATTAATTTGCTCAACGAAATCAATAATATGTGTTGAAATTTTATGTAGCTTTTATCTGTTTAATTTTGGAAAAACAAAAAAGCCATACGGAAGATCCACATGGCTTTATGTGCTTATAGAAACATTCGGTAAGCAGAATTATTCAGCGTAAACGCTAACCTGTCTTCTGCCGTTTGCGATGTTTTCAAACTTTACCTTACCGTCGATAAGAGCGAATAAAGTATCGTCTGTTCCGCGGCCTACGTTGTTACCGGGATGGATATGTGTGCCTCTCTGGCGAATGATGATGTTACCTGCGATTACTGCCTGTCCATCAGCCTTCTTAACGCCAAGACGCTTGGATTCGCTGTCACGGCCGTTCTTTGTAGAACCAACACCTTTTTTGTGAGCGAAGAACTGTAAACTAATTCTAATCATTGTTATTTCCTCCATCAAATTATTGTGCCGTCATTCTTCAACAGTATCAACATCGAGATATTCATAGTATTCTTCAACAAGATCATTAAGCTGATAAAAATATCCTTCAATAAGACCCGATGCTGCAAAACGCTTTTTTTCGTCCTTCTCGAATTCGGGAAGCGCGGACTTACACTTCAGTGTAATGTCAGTCGTTTTTTCATCTATGGTATAATCAATAGGACACTCATACGCTACTTCAAGAGTGTTCATGATAAGCATAGTCATTGCCGATATCGCTGAACAAAGTATGTCGTCTCCTTCTTCGCCAAGTCCTGTATGACCTGTCTCACGAAATCCCCAAAACACACCGTTTCTTCTCAAAAAAGTAATCTTTGTCACTATATTATCCTCGTCAAACTATCGTCTGCGGCGCTCTCAAATCAAAACGCGATCTTTTCAATCTGAACCTTAGTATAAGGCTGTCTGTGACCGATCTTTTTCTTTTCGTTCTTCTTTGGCTTGTAGGTCATAACGTAGATCTTCTTACCCTTACCGTTCTTTACTACGTTAGCTGTAACTGTTGCGCCTTCAACTGTGGGCTTACCGGACTTGAATCCTGCATCTGTGGATACAGCGAGAACCTTGTCAAATGTAACCTTGTCGCCTTCTGCGCATTCGAGCTTTTCAACGAAGATGATATCTCCTTCGTTAACCTTGTACTGCTTTCCGCCTGTTTCAATAATAGCAAACATTCTGAAAAGCACCTCACTTTCTTTTATGTGAACTCGCTGAGTGGGTAAATCCGAGGATTTTTACGACCCGACATCATGCGGCAGGATATATTATATCACATTATTTTTCTACTGTCAATGGGTTTTGAACAGTTTTTTTGATAAAAATGTTATTTTTTTACTTCTTTGCTGCCATTTCAGCTGCTCTGAGCGCGTTCTCAAGAAGCATTGTGATCGTCATAACACCCACACCGCCGGGAACGGGTGTGATAGCAGATGCTTTCTCGGATACAGCGGCAAAATCCACGTCTCCGCAGAGCTTTCCTTCAGCGTTGCGGTTCATACCGACGTCAATGACAACAGCGCATTCTTTAACCATATCAGCTGTAATGAAGTTCGCCTTACCGATAGCAACAACAAGAATATCCGCGCGGCGTGTCACCTCTGCGAGATCCTTTGTTCTTGAATGACAAATTGTTACCGTACCGTTTGCGTGCAAAAGAAGCATTGCCATCGGTTTGCCGACAATATTACTTCTGCCTACAACAACACATTCTTTTCCTGTAACGTCGATATTTTCGTATTCGAGCATCTTCATGACACCTGCGGGAGTACAAGGCAGGAAGCTGTAATCTCCGATCATTATCTTACCTGTGTTTACCGCGTGGAAAGCGTCAACATCTTTTTCGGGTGGGATAGCTTCGATGACTGCTTTTTCATCAAGATGCTTCGGAAGCGGAAGCTGAACAAGGATTCCGTGAATCTTATCGTTATTTTTGATCTCATCAAGTTTTGAGAGAAGCTCATCCATTGTAGTCTCAGCGGACATTCTGTGAACTTCAGAGTAGAATCCTGCTTCAATGCACGCTTTTTCTTTATTTCTCACATAAACCTGAGATGCGGGATCTTCACCGACGATTACAACTGCAAGTCCCGGTTTGATTCCTGTTTTTTCTTCAAACTCTCCTACTCTGCGCGCAATGTCGGCTCTTGCCTCAGCAGCGATCTTCTTTCCATCAATAATATGTGCCATTTTCAGTCCTCCTGGAATTTATTTGTTTTAGCTTCAGATTCAGTTTCTTCATCAGCGGCATTTTTATTCTCTTGTTCTGAGACACTCTCATAAATCGGAACATATTCCACATCTTCTGCTTTGCTGATTTTTGCTTTTTTTAAGAAAACGATCATCAAAACTACACCTACAAGAAGAGATGCTGCGCCGACAAGCTGCGACACTCTCAGACTTCCTATCATAAGGCTGTCAGTGCGAAGTCCTTCGATCAACATTCTGCCAAATCCGTACCAGATCAGGTAACAGCAGAATATCTGACCGTCAGTTTTCTTCTTTTTATATATAGACAGAATAATTATAAGTCCGATAAGATTCCACATAGATTCGTAAAGGAATGTGGGATGTACATACTGTTCCATATACCACACGCCGTCAGCACCGTAAAGTATTCCCATTCTCCACGGAAGTGTTGTCTCAGCACCGTAAGCTTCAACGTTAATAAAGTTACCCCATCTGCCGATAATCTGACCGATGAGAACACAAGCTGCGAGGATATCAAAAATCTTCAAGAATTTTATCTTCTTGATTCTGGCAAACACATACGATGAAACGAGTCCTGCAATAATTCCACCGTATATAGCAAGTCCGCCTTCCCATACAGCAATGCAGTTATAAATGGTCTTATACACATTTACGAAAAATGATTTATTGGTAACGAGATAATCATACTCGTCCCAAGTAAAAATAACGTAATAAGCTCTTGCACCGATTACGCCGCAAATGATTACGCAAAGCGCAAGATCGATGAGATCATCAGATTTGATACCTTCAATCTTTGCAAGTCTGAGGCCGCACACGATCGCAAGGATCATACCGACAGTAATGAGTATTCCGTACCAGGCAACGTCCCTGCCAAAAATCGTAAACGCAACATTATCAATATGAAAAGGTTCTATCCCAAGTCCGGGAAATGATAAATATTCCATTTTTCTGCCTTTCACACATAAATTTCATTGCAATAATTATACCACACAGGAATTTCTTTTGCAACATTATTTTAGCGTAGTATTGTTAAAAAGAAAAATCCCTCACATCGTTTGATGTAAGGGATCATGCTCCATCGGAGAGTCGAACTCCGGACACCTTGATTAAAAGTCAAGTGCTCTACCTTCTGAGCTAATGGGGCATTTGCTGTCCGACAGCTTTTATATTATATCACTCCTTCAATGTTTTGTC
The DNA here is from genome assembly GCA_015063455.1 of Oscillospiraceae bacterium. Taxonomy (GTDB): domain Bacteria; phylum Bacillota; class Clostridia; order Oscillospirales; family CAG-272; genus UMGS1696. The sequence continues at coordinate 5,861 of SVUC01000085.1, read as the reverse complement.
AAGTGTTTTCGAAAAATATTTTTCTATCTCTCAATTTCGTGATTGTTCTGACATATTGTTACGGTTTGTTAACATTTAACTGTAGTTCCGCCTATTGACATATCTTGATAAATATGTTATTATTCTAACATTTAATCGTAATCATTTGATAACTATTAGATTCAGCCGAATTGATTGACTGAATCATTTTTAAGGTCGTTTAGTTAGATGCTTTAATTATTATTAGATAATTACATTAAATAATAATTAATCTTTCAAGTAAGGAGGTTTAAAATGAGTTTTCGTATTCTCGGAACCGGAAGAAGTGTGCCCCACAAAGTATTGACCAACGATGAATTATCCGGTATGGTTGATACGAATGACGAATGGATAGTCACTCGCGTTGGTGTATCTGAAAGACGAGTTGCAACAACAGAGACAACATCTGATCTCGCTTATGGGGCAGCTGTTAACGCACTCGATATGAGTGGTATTTCTGCTGATTCCCTTGATCTGATCATCGTGGCAACCATCACGTCGGATGATGTATCCCCTAGATTGAGAAATTTGTTGTAAATATTGACAGATACGGCAACACAGCTGCCGCAAGCGTTCCGATCGCACTCGACGAGCTTAACCGTTCGGGAAAACTGAAAAGAGGAGACACAGTCTTACTCTGCTCTCTCATTCCCACTCGGATTCGCAGGTCAGAGAGTTATTGAGCAGACAACAGGTCAGAAGCTCCCTGAAGGATTCCAGAGGGCTGAATTCCAGCTCAGTCACGGATTTGTTGATATGATAATCAGCAGACGAAATATGGCAGCCACGATCGCAAATCTATTGAAGCTTAACACGAAGAGGGTATCGAAATGAATGCATTTGAAAAAGTAACCCGTGCAAGAGCTTCAGATCGCCCGATGGGAACACATTATATTGAACAGATCATTGATGATTTTGTAGAGATACACGGCGACAGGCGTTTTGGAGATGACGGCGCTATAGTTTGCGGAATTGGATCTCTTGACGGAATCCATGTGACCTGCATTTCTATGAATCGCGGTAACTCTCTTGAGGACAGAATCAAGCGCAACTTCGGCTGCCCTTCTCCCGAGGGATACAGAAAGGCTCTTCGCGCAATGAAGCAGGCGGAAAAGTTCGGACACCCTGTGATCTGCTTTATCGGCAGTCCCGGTGCATATTGCGGCATCGGAGCTGAAGAGAGAGGTCAAGGGCAGGCAATCGCCGAAAACCTTTGGGAAATGTGTGCCCTCAAAACTCCTATCATTTCGGTCGTAACAGGCGAAGGCGGAAGCGGCGGTGCCCTCGCACTCAGTGTTGCAGACAGAATTATTATGTTTGAGAACGCGGTATATTCCGTAATCTCTCCTGAGGGATGTGCTACAATTCTTTGGAAAGATTCCTCCAAAGCTGCTGAAGCTGCTGAAGTATTAAGGCTCACGGCTGATGACCTCTACAACCTCAAGATTGCCGACTACGTCATTCAGGAAACATACAAATCTCCCGATGAGATCACGCACGTTCTCAGAGACAGGCTGATTGGTGAGATCAGGGCTCTTGAGAAGATATCTACTCCACGTCTTCTCGCGTCAAGATACGAAAAATTCAGAAAAATCGGAACAGTAAGTCAAAATCAATAAAAAAATCGGCGTATCGATCAGTAAGATCGGTTACGCCGTTTTCTTTATGTAATTCTTACGCTTTTGCGAGAGCCTGCTCGAGATCCGCGATAATATCTTCCGCATCCTCGATACCCACGGAGAATCTTACAAGCTCAGGTGCTACGCCGCATTCTCTGAGCTGTTCGTCTGTGAGCTGACGATGAGTTGTTGATGCGGGATGAAGTACCGATGTTCTTGCGTCTGCAACGTGTGTTACGATTGCGGCAAGGCGAAGGCTGTCCATAAACTTGACCGCTGAATCGCGTCCGTCCTTAAGACCAAATGCAACAACTCCGCTGGAGCCGTTCGGCATATACTTCTTGGCAAGATCGTAATATTTATTAGACTTGAGGCCGGGATAGTTGACCCAGGATACCTTGGGATGTGATTCGAGATATTCTGCAACCTTCTGTGCGTTCTCACAATGTCTCTTAACACGAAGTTCAAGTGTCTCAAGACCGATACCGAGAAGGAATGAATTGAATGCTGAAGGGATCGAGCCGAGGTCGCGCATGAGCTGTGCGGTACACTTTGTAATATATGCAGCTTTGCCGAATTTCTCAGTATATGTTACACCGTGGTAAGAATCATCGGGTGTGCAGAGCCCGGGGTATTTTTCTGCATGAGCAGCCCAATCAAAATTACCGCTGTCGACGATAACGCCGCCAACGCTTGTTGCGTGACCGTCCATATATTTAGTTGTGGAGTGGATTACGATATCCGCGCCAAATTCAAACGGACGGCAGTTGATAGGTGTCGGAAATGTGTTGTCGATAATCAACGGAACACCGATCGCGTGAGCTGCCTGTGCGAATTTTTCGATATCAAGAACAGTGAGTGCGGGGTTTGAAAGAGTTTCCGCAAACACGCACTTTGTATTCGGCTTTGAAGCCGCAATGATCTCTTCAACAGATGCATCTGGGGAGATGAAGGAAATATCAATTCCCATCTTTCTCATTGTAACATTGAGAAGATTGAATGTGCCACCGTATATCGCGGGGGATGACAGAATATGATCCCCTGCAGATACGATATTAAACATCGAGTAGAACGATGCCGCCTGTCCTGAGGACGTAAGCATTGCCGCAACGCCGCCCTCAAGATCAGCAATTCTTGCTGCAATATTATCGTTCGTAGGATTTGCAAGACGTGTGTAGAAATATCCGTTTTCTTCAAGGTCGAAAAGGCGTCCCATCTGTTCGGATGATTCGTACTTATAAGTTGTGCTTTGATAAATGGGTGTTACGCGGGGTTCGCCGTTTTTGGGAGAATAACCGCTCTGAACACATTTTGTACCGATCTTATAGCTCATTTTTGTCTCCAATCGTGGAAATATTCTGTAATTACTGTGGTTTGTAGCTGTCTTTGAGAGATACTACTCTATTGAATGTATTCTCGTTTTTAGTATCCTTTGCGAAATAACCGATTCTCACGAACTGGAATTTTTCTCCGTTTGCCGCTTCTGCGAGAGAAGGCTCGATCTTCACGTTTTCAACCTTGACAGCAGATTCGGGATTGAGGAAATCAATATAGCTCTTGTCTTCGGGAAGGTCGTTCATATTTTCCTCAGTGAAGAGTCTGTCATACATTACAACAGTTGCATCCTGAGCATATTCTGCAGAGAGCCAATGGATAGTACCCTTTACCTTACGGTCTGTGGGAGTACCTGTGCCAACCTCGAGATCAGCAGTACAATGGATTTCCTTGATACTTCCGTCTTCGTTCTTCACGATGTCACCGCATTTGATGATATAGGAGCTCATAAGACGTACTTCTCCGCCCGGCTTAAGTCTGAAGAACTTCGGCGGCGGAACTTCCGCAAAGTCATCGGCATCAATATAAATTTCCTTTGTAAACGGAACTTTACGAGTGCCGGCTTCGGGATCGTTCGGATTATTTGTAATATCGAAATACTCTGTCTTGTCTTCAGGATAGTTGTCAATAATGAGCTTGATGGGTTTGAGTACCGCAATTCTTCTCTGCGCTCTGTTATTGAGATCTTCTCGTACGCAATGCTCAAGAAGTCCGATATCTACCATGCTGTTCGCTTTTGATACACCAATTCTGTCGATAAAGTCGAGAATAGACTCAGGTGTATATCCGCGGCGTCTGAGACCGCAGAGAGTGGGCATACGGGGGTCATCCCAGCCGTCTACAATATTATTCTCAACGAGGTAACGGAGATATCTCTTGGAGAGTACAGTATTTGTGATGTTAAGTCGTGCAAACTCGATCTGACGGGGTGTTGAGGGAACGTCACAATGCTCGATTACCCAATTATAAAGAGGTCTGTGATCCTCATATTCAAGAGAACAAAGGCTGTGTGTGATGCACTCAAGAGCATCCTGGATAGGATGAGCAAAGTCGTACATCGGGAAGATACACCACTTTGTTCCCTGTCTGTGATGCTCGATATAGCGGATTCTGTAAAGAACAGGGTCACGCATATTGAAGTTACCGGAGGCGAGGTCGATTTTTGCTCTGAGAGTATACTTTCCTTCGGGGAATTCTCCTGCTCTCATTCTGCGGAAAAGGTCAAGGCTTTCCTCTGCAGGACGGTCTCTGAAGGGAGAGATTGCAGGATGTGTGAGGTCCCCTCTGTATTCCTTGAACTGCTCGGGAGTAAGCTCACAAACGTAAGCGTCACCCTTTTTGATAAGTGCTTCAGCAAGCTCGTATGTTTTTTCAAAATAGTCTGATCCGTAGAAGAATCTATCTTCCCAATCGAATCCGAGCCAGTGAATATCTTCCTGGATTGCGTCAACGTACTCTGTATCTTCTTTCGCAGGATTTGTGTCATCCATTCTGAGATTGCAGATACCGCCGTATTTCTTTGCTGTACCGAAGTCGATCACGAGAGCTTTACAGTGACCGATATGAAGATATCCGTTCGGTTCGGGGGGAAATCTTGTGTGGACCTTTTCGGTTTTACCTGCCGCTATATCTTCGTCGATAAAATCGTGAATAAAATTAGATGTATTTTCTGCCATTTTTATATCTCCATTCGAAAATCAGAGAGTTTTCAGCATATCGCTGATTCTTGCTTTTACTTTATCTTCCCCGATGATCTGCATTACTGCGTACATATCGGGTGAATTCATCTTTCCTGTTACCGCGATTCTGATAAACATTGATACGTCTCCGACATTTCCCTTGAACTGATCGGGATTTGCCTTATACGCCTTCATATCGGGAGTATAGCCGAGCTCTGTACCGATATTCTGGATCTTGGAGAACCATGTGTTCATATCGTCTGCGGGATCGTAGGTTTCAATGAATTTTTCAAGTACAGTTTTGATATCCGCTTTATCAAACTTTTCGGGATATTCGTCTTCGATCTTGAAATACTTATCATAGAAGAATCCGATGAAGGGCTTGACATCAGCGAGGGTTGCAAAGTCCTTACGGGGTTTCTTTCCGCCTCGTCCGATTGCAAAGATCTTCTTCGCGTACTCGGGATCAGCGCTGAGGAGCTCACCAAACTCAGAATCGAATTCGTTTGCCCAGTCCGCAACCTTTGCGTAGATCTCATCTGCTGTCATCTTGGAGAGAACATTTTTGGACACGTCTGTGAGCTTATCAAAGTCGAGGAGGCATCCGGATGTACTCATCTTCTTGATAGAGAACGGGAAATCTGTTGTTTTCTTATCAGAATTCTGAGCGTGCCATTCTTCAAAGTTTGAGTTGAGAAGTGTCATAACATATTCGCTGACACACTCGTTTGTGTAGCCCATTCTTCTGTAATCTTCAACATTTGCACCCATATCACGCTTTGAAAGCTTTTTCTTGTTTCCGTTTTCGTCAAGATGCATGATCTGAGCAATGTGCATATACTTCGGAAGCTTGAATCCGAGGTAATCAAAAAGCATAATATGACGGGAGAGGCTGGGAAGCCATTCTTCGCCGCGGACAACATGTGTTGTTCCCATAAGATGATCGTCGATCGCATGAGCAAAATGATATGTCGGGATACCGTCACTCTTGAGAAGAACTTCATCCTTGTCATTCTCGGGAATTTCGATCGCACCTTTTACAAGGTCTGTAAATTTGATCTTCTTATCGGGATCGCCGCACGAGAGCATTCTGAGAACAAACTTATCACCGTTTTTGAGGTGTTCTTCTACTTCTTCGATTGTGAACTCACGCATTTTGAGCATTTCAGCCTTCTGTTCCGCTTCAAGCTCAGGAGTCCATTCTCTTGAT
>SVUC01000084.1 GCA_015063455.1 Oscillospiraceae bacterium | reverse complement strand
TCTGGAGTCTCGCCTGCTATGTAAGGATTTGTCACGGTCATTGAACCGCCGACGCATCCGCCCGTGCAGGCATTCAGCTCAACAAAGTCGAGATTTGTCATTTCCGGATTATCTTCGATCTGGTCGAGAACTCTGACGCAATTCTCGATACCGTCAGCAGCAAGGTAACGTTCATTGAAGATCGCGGTAGACTCGCCGCCGGTCGTAGCCCAGCCGATTCCGATCATACCGGATTCGGTAGCCTCGTACGGTTCGTTCTCGTATCTCTTCATAACGTCGAGAAGTGCGAAGTACACATCTCTGATAGAAATTACTGCATCAATATAGTTTCTCTCACCTGCAAAATCATTCTTCACGTAGCTTGCTTTTGCGGGACACGGAGAAATAAAGATTATTCCGATATCCTCATCGTTAAGCTCGGGATGCTCTGATTTTGCTTTTTCTCTCGCGAGTGCGGCTGCAATATCGACAGGCGGCAGTATCGGCATGACATTTTCGCAAAGCGAAGGATAATTCATACTGATCATTCGCATGATCGCGGGGCAAGCTGAACTGAGAACAGGCTTTTTTACGTCCTTACGTTTTATGTAAAGTCGGGTGTAAGCCGAAACAAGCTCAGCGGCACACGCAACCTCATAGACATCGTCAAATCCGAGATCAAGAAGTCCGCGGATTATGTATCCGATATTGTCCATGTTGTCGAACTGTCCGTACAGCGACGGAGCGGGGAGAGCAACCTTGTATTTGTAGTTGTTGATACAGGACATATCGTCATGTATCGCTTTTTTCGCTTTATAGGGACATACTTTAATACACTCGCCGCAATCAATGCATCTCACCGGATTGATGACCGCGTGACCATCACGGATGCGGATCGCTTCGGTAGGACATCTTTTGAGGCAGTTAGTACAGCCCTTACATTTGCTGACTTCAAGCGAAACAGAATGTTTATAGCTTGTTTTCATATATACCTCATCTGCGAAAGCGTATTGAATGAAGATGAAATCACAGGTTAACCTTCATGGTAATTGTAGTTCCTACACCGACTTCTGTTTCGATCTGCATATAGTCGGTATATTTCTTCATGTTCGGAAGTCCCATACCTGCGCCAAAGCCGAGGGCTCTGATATTATCACGCGCAGTAGAATATCCTTCCTGCATTGCAAGCTCTACATCCTTGATACCGGGGCCTTTGTCGCTGAGCACGATTGTGATATCATCGTCGCCGACCTCGACATCAGCCGATCCGCCATTTGCATGGATGACCATGTTGATCTCGCCTTCATACATCGCAATTGATACTTTTCTGATAATGTCGGGAGAAAAACCAAGCTGCCTCAGTTTCTTTTTCACCACAACAGAGGCTTCCCCTGCTGATGAAAAATTCTCGCCGTCTACGTCAAAATGGAACTTGATATTCTCAGACATTGGAGTCACACCTGCCAAGTCCTTCAGAATAGAGGAGTCCGCAAGCGTCATACGCACGCAAATGCGTTGACATAACCGCAATTCCGGATTCGCGAGCAAGTTCTACCATCTCTTCGGTAGGTTTTTTGTCTCTGACAAATACTATGCATACCATATCCATCATATTTGCGGTACGGATAACTTGTGAATTAAGTAATCCTGTGAGAAGCACGCCCTGATCCTTTACATAAGCAAGCACGTCGCTCATCATATCACTGCAGCAAGCTGAGAAAACATCATGATCGAGCCATTCCTCACCACACAAAAGATCAGCATTAAGACATTTCTTTATTTCACAGATTTTCATATTCTCTCCATTACGCACAATTGCGTTGTTATTAACGAATATTCTGTCAAAGCGTCAGTTTATAAGTGTTATACTATTATTTGTATTTAGCTACGATATCAGCAACCATGCTTACATCGAGACGACCGTAAACGTCTTCGCCTACTGTAAGAACGGGAGCGAGACCGCACGCACCGATACATCTTGTTGCGTCAAGGCTGAACTTGAGGTCTTCTGTGATTCCGCCGCCTTCGATTCCGAGGATCTCCTGGAGCTTATCGTAGATCAGACCCGAACCCTTAACGTAGCAAGCTGTTCCGAGACATACTGCGATCGGATGTTCACCCTTCGGATTGAGAAGGAACTGGGAGTAGAATGTTACTACGCCGTAAACTTCCGAGTAAGGAATCTCGAGTCCTGCTGCGATATGCTTCTGAACTTCTACGGGAAGGTAACCGTAAATGTCCTGAGCCTTCTGAAGTACAGGCATGAGCGCGCCGTTCTCATTCTTATGAGCAGCGATAACCGCATCAAGAGCCTTCAGCTGTTCGGGCGTTCCGTTGAACGGAACTGATGTCATTGCTTTTTTCATAGAGCTTTTGTCCTCCTGGATATATAAATATTATTTATTACAGAATTTCACAACAGCGTCTGCTGTGGATTCGAGGTAATCGTTTTCCATAAGCTCGATAACACCCTTATCAATGAGGGCTGAGAGCTTTTCATCAATAGGCATTCTGCCAAGAAGCTGGATACCGTATTCTGCACATACCGCTTCAGCTTTTGATTTACCGAATACGTGGAGCTCCTTGCCGCAGTCGGGACATCTTACATAAGACATATTTTCAACGAGTCCGATTACGGGAATATTCATAAGAGCTGCCATATTTACAGCCTTGCCGACGATCATTGATACAAGATCCTGAGGAGTTGTAACGATGATGATACCGTCAAGCTTGATCGACTGGAATACTGTAAGGGGAACGTCACCTGTTCCCGGAGGGCAGTCGATAAACATATAGTCTACGTCTCCCCATACAACATCTGTCCAGAACTGCTTTACAGTTCCGGCGATAACGGGACCTCTCCAAACAACAGGACGTGTTTCTTCGTCAAGAAGAAGGTTTACAGAGATCATCTTGATACCTGTTTTTGTAGCGAGAGGAAGGAGACCGTCTCCTGTGGAAAGGATATCACCCTTTGTACCGAATGCTTTCGGAATTGAAGGACCTGTGATATCCGCATCGAGAATCGCGCATTTATAATCGCGTCTCTGCATAACAGTTGCGAGCATTGAGGTAACGATCGACTTACCTACGCCGCCCTTACCTGATACAACACCGATAACGTGCTTGATGTTTGAATCCTTATGTGGCGCATCATACTGAGGCGCTCTTGAGGAACAGTTTTCCTTACAAGTGGAACAGTCATGTGTGCATCCGCTGTTTTCTGCCATTTCTTTATCCTTTCAAGTTTATATTTTTAGTATTATAATCAGATCCGAAGAGTATGGTTTGCCGTCGGAAAATCGTTCAATTCCGTCTTAATCGAAACGGCGGGATCTGACCGAGATATCAATTTTTTCCAACCTAATTATATTTATAGCAAGCGAAAATAAACTCTTTGGGTACTCTCTATTATTATACAACAATTAAATGCAAATTACAATAGATTGCGCTGAAATCTTTCATATAACACACTCATTTTTGCTGGTTTTTTAATAAAAAAATACGCAATGTAGAATTCATTTCCTGTATCGGAATCAATTTTACCATTACGTATTTTTATGGTTGATATATTTTTTTGATGACCTGTTTGAAGCTGCCTTGTAAATACAGATCACAAGAAATACAAGGATTGCGGGAATCAGTGCCGGGATCAATGCAGGCGTTTTACAAATATTCCCATTTGCAATATCGGCGCCAAATCCTGTAAACATCAAAACAAGCGCGAAAAGAACAGATACTGCCGCAAATATTCCTGAGGCAACGCTCGAGTGCTGACCTCGAAGATCAATGCATCCACGCTTGGCGATTCCGACAGATGCCGCAAGAACAGAGAAGATCACAGCCGCCGAAAGAGCTGTCAGCCCGCCTGTAATACCGGGCGAGATCATCTCGGAAATCGGCACAAGACCGGACAGTACCGCCCCCCAAAGTATTCCGTACAGTACGGACCTGATCGTTTTCTTAGCGGGTTCTGATAGGAGTCTGAAATCGTCCTCTTCGTCTTTATCGGCAATCGGGATAGGATCATTTCTGTTCTCAAACGCCATAACAAGAACGGCGGCAAAGTCAAAGATGAGCCCCCAGATTAGTATGAACACCGCAGAGATAAGAGGAACCTTGAACAGCACAGCCGCAAGAATAAGGACAAGTCTCGCGCACTGTGATGCAGTAAGATACAGTTTTGCAGAATCAATATTGGAAAGTGCACGGCGCGATGCCTTCACGGCTGAAACCAATCCGTCAAGTCCGCCGTTTTCAGCAAAAGTATCGGATGACGTATGTATGACAACAGATGAATTTTTCGCAAGTATCTCGGGGACAGATCTGAACTCAGACTGTGTCACGGATATGCCTATATCCGCTTTTGCGACAACTCCGGATTCGTATGTTTCACACCCGAGAGCTGCTGTGATCTTTGTTTTTTCACCCGACTTCTGCTTTGATGAATCTGATCTTTTGTCAGATTCAATTCCCATAACAGTTTTCATCGCACGGGAGTATGCACCCGCGATATAGCTCGGCTCAACTCCCTCAAATGAAATTATTGCGCCGTTTTTGTCAATGCTGTCAACTATTTCTCTTGTAAGATCTGACGCATTGATAATTTTTGTTTTTTTATTGAAAATCTTGAGTCTGTGGCAATAATACAGATCGCTGTCTGGGTTCTCCGTAAACACGATCGGTATTATTCCCGATTTTTTGAGGTACAGAGCGTTCTCTGCGGCATTTTTCTCCTGCTCCTGCGAGACCGCAAAGAATCCGACAAATCTCATATACTGAGTGAGCATAGATATTCTGTTCAGCGAATTGATCGGAGACTGTCTCATAGCCACAGCAATGACCTTTGCACCGCCGAACTCAAGTCTCGCGCATTCGGTAAATATCAGTCTCTTCAATTCGTCGGTCAGATCTGCCGTACCGCCATCTGTCTCACACGTCGAGCAGCATCGAATTACGTCGTCCACAGATCCGCAGGACACAGCCCACGTAATATTCCCGATCGCAACGAGTGAAGTATCGAGTCCCGATGACATAGGAGACGAAGAATCAACGTGATCAAGCGGAAGGTAGGTATTTGATATCCTCTTCCCTGTCGATGAAAAATAAGCATCGGCAGCTTTTTTGATGAATCCTGAAAACTTCGATTCAATATGCTTTTCAGCCCCCGATGCCATTCCTGTTCCAAGAGAAGCCGAGGCTGAGAGCGCGAGGCTGAGAAGTCTCTCGGGGGAGTTGTTCTCGGGATATTCTTCGTCTATTCCCACATACTTTCCTGATGATCGGTATGCGAGTATCTCAGCCCTTCCGGACTTAAAAAATGATGTGCCGCAGAAAACTACCCTCTCAATAGAAGCCAGCTTTTCGATAATCTCAGGATCTCTGATAACAGCTCGTGACGATCCCGTTTTTTCAGCTTTCGCCTCATCTGCCGAATCACGCAGAGTTACCGCGATGATTATATAGCCGATCGTAGTGAGGAATTCACTCATCGCGGCAACTGCCATTGACATTGTACACAGAAAAACATCAGAAAGAGATGACTCGCCCGAGAACACGGACAGCACGGTGAACAGCATAACACACGCAAGCATCACAAGGCTGGTATTGCGGCTTCTGACGCCGAGCTTCACGATCACAGGGATCTTCTCACCCGTTTTGATTTCAATACCGCCCGCCTTCATTGAGATAAGTGTATCTTCTCCGCAGGCGGTCACAACCATCCTGAGAGGCCCCGAGATTACAGATGATCCCGCAAAGAGCATATTCGATCGGAACTCACACGGAACTTCCCCGTCTGCCGCTTCCGTTTCAATGATCGTATTGAACTTATGGACAGGAGTTTTGTTCTCCGTAATTCCGCGCTCGCTGACTACAGAATCGTCTCCTGTAAGAACACGGCCGTCGCACGGAACAGTGTCCCCCGAATCAAGAAACACGATATCTCCGACAACGATCTCGGATGCCGACACAAGAGACTCCTTGCCGTCCCTTATAACAGAAGCTGAGGGTATTTTGCTGCCCGCGATATCTTCAAGGATCCTGCTTGCGCGGACATAAGTTACAGCGCGCAGAATCCCGCCAAGCACGAGAATGAGTGCAATTGCTCCCGCCTCATACTTTTTGTCAAATGCCGCAGCGAACACAACACTTATCACAAGAATAAGAGTCGCAAGATCGAAAACGGTCGCCATCACAACATCTGAGGCTGAGGTCCTCTTCACCTGCCATACGGAATTTGAGCCGTATTTACGCCGACGTTTTTTCACGTCTTCGCGTGGCAGACCTTTGTACATGTCAACCGACAGCTCTCTTAGAACATCATCACTGCTTCTGAGATGCCAGTTGTTTTGATATTTCATAATAATTCTGTACGTTTTTTTGTTTATTTTACGATAATCTCTTCTCCATCGGAATCTACAGTTATGCTGTCAAGAACTCCGCGGGAAGCAATAAGCTTTTCAGCGATCTTGTCTTCTACCTCACGCTGGATAAAGCGGCGCATATTTCTCGCGCCAAACTTGACCGAGTACGATTTATCCGCAACAAAATCACGGCAGGCATCGGTGTATTTGAACTCAATACCTTTTTTCTCAAGAACAGAGGCAAGATCGGAGAGCATCAGTGACGCGATACCAATAAAGTTATCTCTTTCAAGAGGATTGAATGTTATTATCTCGTCAACGCGATTGATAAACTCAGGTCTGAGGAATTCCTCAAGAGCACGTCTCGTTTTTTCTTCCGCGATAGTCTTTGCAGTTTCTGTAAAGCCTACCTTTGCCTGAGCGTTTGTGCTTCCCGCGTTTGTCGTCATAACGATGATCGTATTGGTGAAATCTACCTGTTTTCCGTGAGAATCGGTGATTATTCCGTCGTCAAGGATCTGCAGAAGGATATTCATAACATCGGGATGTGCCTTTTCGATCTCGTCGAACAGAACGACAGAATACGGATGACGGCGGATCTTTTCGGTAAGCTGACCTGCATCGTCATATCCCACGTATCCCGGAGGGGATCCTACTATACGGGATACCGAGAACTTATCCATAAATTCGCTCATATCAAGTCTGATAAGGCTGTCGGGAGATGAGAAAAGATCGTTTGCAAGAACCTTTACAAGCTCAGTTTTACCAACACCTGTCGGTCCTGCAAAGATAAACGATACCGGCTTTCTTTTATAAGAAATTCCTGTTCTCGACCGTCTTACAGCACGGGCTACAGCCTTGACAGCGTGATCCTGACCTACAATGCGAGCAGACAGACGCTTGTCGAGCATCTCAAGTCTTTCGTACTCGCTCTCTGTGATAGATGACGCGGGAATTCCCGTCCATATCTCGATAACGTCAGCAAGATCGCTCTCGCGCATCGTTACCTTTCCGCAGATCTCATCAAGCTCACTGAGTCTGTTTTCAATGCGAAGCTCCTCAGCTCTGAGATCGGCAAGACGGCGATATCTTTCTTCTACGGCAGAAGGATCATTGTCAGAAGAATCACCGCCGTTGATCTGAGCTTCAAGATCAGCGTACTCCTTTTTCACCTTAACAAGTCTGTCTGTGATCTCGTGACGCTCATTGATCTCGGGAGTGTGCACCGAAATATGAGACGCTGCCTCGTCAATGAGGTCGATCGCCTTGTCGGGAAGGTATCTGTCGTTGATATATCTCTCAGAAAGAGATGCGGCAGATTCGAGAAGAGCTTCCGCGATCTTTACACCGTGATAGTCTTCGTAATATTTTTTGATTCCGCGAAGGATATCGACAGTTTCAGAAACCGATGGCTCGTTAACCATAACGGGCTGGAATCGTCTCTCAAGTGCGCTGTCTTTTTCGATATATTTTCTGTACTCTGTAAGAGTTGTCGCGCCGATTATCTGAATCTCTCCTCGTGAGAGCGCGGGTTTTAAGATATTTGCGGCGTTCATACTTCCCTCAGCGTCACCAACGCCGACGATGTTGTGAACCTCGTCGATCACAAGAATAACGTTTCCCTTTGTCTTGACATCATTGAGAAGTCCGAGAACTCGTGATTCAAACTGACCTCTGAACTGAGTACCAGCAACGAGAGCTGTCAGATCAAGAAGGCACACATCTGCATTTCTGAGCTTATACGGAACATTGTTGTCCGCGATCTTTTGTGCAAGTGCTTCAGCGATAGCTGTTTTACCGACACCCGGCTCACCGATCAGACAGGGGTTGTTCTTCTGACGTCTGCAGAGGATCTGGATCACTCTCTCGAGTTCACGGTCACGTCCGACAATTCTGTCAAGCTTTCCGTCCTTCGCTCTCTGAGTGAGGTTTGTCGTATAATTTGTGAGAAACTTATATTCCGGCTCCGAATCTTTATCCTTGCCTGATGTTTTTTTATCTGTTTTTTTCGATTTGCTGTTTTTCTCTCCCTCTCCCATAAGCTTGGAGAAGTTGATAAGCGGAGCTTGCCCCATATCTTCTCCGGGCATAAATTCACCGCTTTCCATAAGAGACTGCATTTCATTGTTGAGTCTCTCGATCGTCTCATCGTCAAGTCCTGTCTGAGCGATTATATCGTCGATCGGCTTGATTCCGAGCTCACGGGCGCACTTGACGCAGAAGCCTTCCTGCTTCTCCTCGCCGCCCTGAAGATTTCTGATAAATACCACTGCCACTCTTTTGTGGCATCTTGAACACATGATCATAAATTGTTACCTTTTGCTTAGGAAATTTCCTGATTAAATTTGCTGTTTTATATTATTTCCTCATTTCAAAAAATGATGGAAAAGATTATGCTCTGTCAAATATTTGCATATCATCGTTTTCTCTACCGCTTCCGCACCGAAGAGATCAGGATCTATAGATCCCATCGCTGTAACGAGAGAGGAGAGCAGAAGTGCGAGAGCAGATACAAACACTACTGCCTCAACAGCTCCGAAAACAAATCCGAAGAACATATTCGCGGATTTCAGCATAGGGAGCTTGAAAATTAGATCAAGAAGTGCTGTAACCAGAGAAAGAACGAGGAATGCGACTATGAATATAATGATGAAAGAAAGAACAGATGATATCATTCTCGCTGTAGGATCAGCGATCTCCTGCGATACAGAATATATCATATCCTCACTGCACGAAGTTATTCCGACAAGCTTCTGGGCAAAAGAATCTATCTCAACACCGTATCTTTCAAGAACAGCTGTAAAAGGTTCGGGAAGATCAGCCGCAAGCTTATCGAGATTATATACATCGGTATTCACGTCGTACGAAAGAGATTTCAGCGTTTCGTTGATCCCTTCTGTAATTTTTGTGATAAGATAATTGTCCCTGATGTATGATGCAAGAATTGGAGAATAAGCATACGCCACAAAAAGCGATGCAACTGTCGATACAAGTCCCATAACGGAACGAATGAATCCTTTACAGGTACCGGACCAGATAATGATTATTGCCGCAAAAATAATAATTGCGTCTATCGCTAAGCTCACGATTGTCACCTCCGTTGAATTTTTGTTTTTTAATCAATTTCAAAATCTTCGTGTTCGGCGCCTGTTTTATAGCAGATCAGAGCGCCATCCCTCTCGGGAATAATATCGAGTACCGTACCCGACGAGACCTTCAGTGAGACGATCTCACCATCGGGCAAAATTTTATTTACCGAATCCGAGGTCGTGTAATATGCGAGAGCATCTTCAAGGTCTGCTGACGCATAAACCGCGTTTATCCTCTCGCGCAGTACCTTATCATAAACGAGACTGCCGTCTGCGGCGTAAACCAATACTCTGTTTTCACTTCCGAGAGCATTTACGTTTCCGACAACAGCCACACTCTCATCGCTCATGTCAGCGAAGCGGAGATTCATTCCTGCAAATGCACTTCCGTTTATAATATGACCGCTGTACTCAAATGAGTACGCTGCCCTGTCGCAAAGTACCGCGAAACCGTCCTCCCGCGCATACACACCAAGAGGCATAACATTCTCGTAAGTTGCACTGAACATTTTCTCCGACTGTCCGTATCTGCATATTTCCACCTCACAGTTGAAGCCTGTATCGGCAGGAACGGCTGAGCAGATTATTATATATTCTCCGTCAGGTGATATTGCAACACCGAGAACGTAGTTTTCTTTATAAATACTCATTGTTCTGTTGAACGCGGAGTTATAAACATCGACAACATATTTCGTATCCCGCGATCTCGTGGCTATCACCATTGTTCCGTCGGTCGCAATATCTCCCGCAATGATCGGGAGTGATGTCTCCCTCTCAATGATTCGCGTAAGCTGA
The DNA here is from genome assembly GCA_015063455.1 of Oscillospiraceae bacterium. Classification (GTDB taxonomy): domain Bacteria; phylum Bacillota; class Clostridia; order Oscillospirales; family CAG-272; genus UMGS1696. The sequence continues at coordinate 244 of SVUC01000084.1, read as the reverse complement.
TTGTAAACCGAATACCCTGTACCGCCGAGGTCATACGCAAGAAGATACTTTTCAGACGGCACGAGAACGGGATCGGAGTATCCGATATCTTCTTCAACAAGGCTTATTCCAGAGACGTCGTAGTAGGTATAGGTCTCGCCGTCACTGAGTGCAAGTCCTCCCTTGAAATATGCGAATTTCATTTCCTCCCTGCCGTTGTACACGATAGGTGTAAATTCACTGCTTCCCGGAAGCGTCATCGCCT
>SVUC01000083.1 GCA_015063455.1 Oscillospiraceae bacterium | reverse complement strand
TTATTATCAAGACAAGATAAAATGACAGTTGTATCTTTTGTCCTGCACTGTAACCTTTGAATGTTCATATTGTGCTCCTTTAGTTTTAGTATAATTAAATTTTATCATAGTAAAACAATAATGTCAACCTTTTCTAAAAATATGAAGATATGGATATTTTGTTTAGTGATAAAGAATTAACACATAAATATTGATTTTAGTGAGGGTTTATGATATTATAAGTTTAATATTAAAAGCGGAGAAAAGTGTATATGACAAAGACCAACGCGATGCGTTTGCTTGAAAATGCAGGAATTAGTTTTGATACAATGGAATATGAGGTGGACGAGAGCGACCTTTCCGGTGTCCATATAGCTGATGTTCTCGGAACAGATCCCGATACAGTATTTAAGACACTCGTATGCAGAGATGATAAAAACTCTTATTTCGTTTTCTGTATTCCTGTGGCATATGAGCTCGATCTAAAAAAATGCGCTGTGCAGGCTGGTGTCAAACGAATTGAAATGATTCACGTAAAAGAGCTTCTCCCGCTTACAGGATATATCAGAGGCGGCTGTTCGCCTGTGGGGATGAAGAAAAAGTTCCCAACTTTCATTGACGAAACTGCCATTCTATACGATAAGATATACGTAAGTGCAGGTCAGAGAGGGCTTCAGTTTGTTATAAACCCTGAGGATCTTGCCGAATTTGTTGGTGCGCGCTTTGTCGATCTCGTAAAATAAAAATTCGGCTGGTGAAAAAGATCATCAGCCGATTTTTTAGAATTTTACAGTTTCTTTTCGTATGCTACCCTTTCGTCTCCGCTTGTGAGATAAATTATTCCGCAATATGTAAAACCGTGCTTCTCAAGCATACGTCTCATAACAACGTTTCCGCGGTGTGTATCAATTCTTAGTGAATTATGACCGTGAGATTTTGCAACTTGTGCAGAGTAATCTATAATTTTACCTGATATTCCGCTGCCGCGACTTGAAACAGATATAGCTACTCTGTGAATTGCGGTATAATTTTTGTTACCATTCCCGGTTATCCATTCTCCGTCATATATTTTGTCGTATGTCGGTTCACCGTTGAGAATAATTGCAAATGTTCCACATATTTTTGCATTTACTTCAACGCAGTACGATTCCCCAAGTTCTATATCCTCGGCAACAACTTCACGCGAGGGATACCCGTTCTGCCATTGGTCTATACCAAGCTGTGCAATCGTTTGTCTAGCTTCATCAAATATTGATGATACTGCATCAATGTCATTAATCGTTGTTTTTCTGATCAAAATGCTCTCCTAAAATATAAATAAAATTATCTGTCTTATTTTTTTGATTTCGGTTGATTATTTTTCTTTGTTGTTGTATAATTACTTCAGTATTTGTTTTGAGGTGCAATTATGAAGTACGGTACAGTTTTTAATATACAGAAATTTTCAATCCATGACGGTCCCGGCATCAGAACGAATGTGTTTCTCAAGGGTTGTCCGTTGAGATGCAAATGGTGTCACAATCCTGAGGGATTGAGCCGAGAATCTGAGCTCGAGTTCGAAGAATCGAAATGCGTTTATTGCCGAAAATGTGAATTCGTTTGCGAGCAGAAGGTTCACTCATTTACTGAATTCCCCGAGCTAAAGCATAATATAGACCGTTCGTTATGTATTTTGTGCGGGAAATGCGTTGAGGAATGCTTGCCGCGTGCATTGAAGATAGTTGGAAACAAAATGTCAACAGACGAAGTTATCGAAAAAGTTATGGCTGATAAAATGTTTTACGAAACGAGCGGCGGTGGGATTACTTTGTCCGGCGGTGAACCCTTCTATCAGGCTGAATTTGCATTGGATATTCTTCGTGCAGCAAAGGAAAAAGGTCTAAACACTGCGGTTGAGACGTGTGGATTCTGCAGCAAAGAGGCGATCAAGGAAGCGGTTTCACTTGTTGATCTGTTTCTTTTTGACTATAAGGCTACGGGAGAAGAGTTACATAAAGAGCTGACCGGTGTTTCAAATAAGGTAATTCTTGAAAATTTGAGACATATCAGCGATCTCGGTGGAAGGATCACACTGCGTTGTCCGATAATCCCGGGTGCTAACGATTTTGAAGAGCATTTTGCAGCCATTGCATCCCTTGCTGAGAAAACAGAAGGTATAGTGAGTGTTGAACTTGAAGCCTATCATTCCCTCGGAGTTGGAAAATCATCCAAAATCGGGAAGGTACAGGAATTTGAAACAACAGCACCTTCTGATGAGAGGATGAAAGAAATACTTGAGTATATTTCTTCGCGCACCTCTAAGCCGGTTAAAATTTCATAAATTTTCAGACTGCCGCAGACAAACTGCGGCAGTCTGATTGTATGTTAAGAATTGGAAGAGTTGACTTCTGCCATTACCGAATCCAGAAGGGTCTGAGAGTTCCATTCGTTGCGACCAAGATGATATAGTCCAAGTTCCCCATCGTAATCTGCAGAGTCCCAATAACTATCCCAAAGGATGACCGGAACGCCTTGTTCTTTTGCCATCCCCAAAACATATGTCAGCAAATCAATGTTTTCTTCTTCTGAAAGAGTTACACATCCACCGGTTTCACCAATAATCAAAGGAATTCCGGTGCGCTCCTTGAATTGTCTGATTTGCTCAAAAGTCTGTTCAACCCAAGAACGCAAAGTCTCATTTTCTCTTGACCATTCCGTAAAGAGCCCTTCTGCGTTAACAGGAACATCATTAGGAAGATTATAGATTCCAAGGGCACCTTCATTTACAAAATATGTATGATAAGTCGCAACAAGGTGATCATCTTCCGGAGGAACGAGAGTATCCAAGAAAAACTGTCCCCACAAACAATTCAGCATTAATGTGCGTGCAGAATTATTGCTTCCGGTAGAACGAACCGTATCGACAAAAATCTTGTTCAGTTCATTGATTCGCCCCCCTTGATATTCATATGCATCACCGTCCAGGAAAGCAGCTTCGATAGGTTCGTTGAGTGCTTCAAAAATCAAGTGTTCATCGTAATCCTTGAACCGTTCGGCTACTTGCCGCCAAATTGCTGCATACCGGGCGTTGACAGATTCTGCATGCTGGGGCTCCATCCAATCGTCTACCCATTTGCCATCTACATAGGCTGCTCGAGTACTCACGTCCATATAGTCGTTCATAGTGTTGATGATGCAGTACATACCCTCATCCAGAATGAGATTGACTTGGTATTCTACATAATCCAAATAACCCTCGTCAATCTCATAAGTTTCGTCATTGACATAGGGCGTACATGTAACAGGCATTCTTATAACATTAAAGCCTGCCTCGCGATATGCTCTCAACACCGCTTTTTGATTATCCCTAGAGACTTTAACAGCCCATTCTCCCCGCATTTTTTCGTAAAAGCTGTCGTATCCATATACATATCCTACTTCTTGATCAAGCCAGTCAGTCTGACTGTGGTTGTAGTGGATACCAATGGATATGTCATCGACCAAATCCGTCGTATTGTATTCAGAAATAGGAGTTTTATGAACAGATGCAGAATTTATAGATTTTATACTCTGAGTATACATCTCTTCCATATGGCACATCACATAAAATCTTGTCGCCGCACGGATCGCGGATTCTTGCGTAACTGTCCAATCCATATGTATAGAGTTTGCCGCGGCATCATAGTCAAAGAACAGTCGTCCGTCATATGTGATGCGGTTCAGCAAGGCAAAATAGGCAGCAACACCTACATCACCATCCCAATGATCGTCCCACGCATCGCCACCCTCACCTGCACGAGGGTATACACCTGCATATTCCGGTTCATAATGTTTGTTTTTGATTTCATCCCAGCACTTGTTGCCGATGATGTTGTTCAATTCAGGGCCGACAGTTCTCCAACAATTAGAATTTTCACAGGTTGAGAACCACGTTTCCTCAGGGATATCCAATACATCACAGGCATAATACAGCGCAATTGACGCCAAGCCGCGATCTATCGGAAGTTCCAAGATCATAGCTTTACCTGCATAAGTCCCAAATTCGGATACCTTACTTGCATCTGTCCCGGCAATGATGGATTTCAGCATTGCACAGAAATCCGATAGCGAAACATTTACAGTTAGATCTTCCCGCATCACTTCCGGGACAAAACCCATTTCATAAGCGAGAAGCAATTCTTCATCATCGTTGAATTGAAACACTTTATCTTCCGTCTGATTAATTTCCGGTGCAGGATCAGGTCCCTGTGTCTGACTTGGCGTACTGCTCGGGTGTATCGGTGTTACTTGACGGTTCGGATTGACAGCCTGTAAAAAGGCTCAATACCATCACAATAGATAGTATCAGACAAATTCGTCTTGGTGATTTTATATTGACATACTTCCTATTTGAAATGTTCCTTCATATAACCGCTAATTGCGATTTTTCCACAGCACTTCGTGAATCAAGAGGGCGAACTTTTTTCACGATCTGCCCACGGGGTACTATCGCGTATTAAAATATGTTCCTGCTTTCAATAAATCGTTTGAGATTGGCAAGTCCTTCCTTAATGCCGAGAATATTGTCTTCCATTCCCTCAAATTCTACTGTGAGGTATCCATCGTATCCTGCATTTTTTAAGATCTCAATACTCTGGTAGACCTTTGCGTCTCCATGACCGATAATAGCGCCTCGGAGATAGTTGTTTGCTCTGGTTCTGAACCAACCATTACCGGGATTTACGTCCATTCCTGACTTATAGTGGAAGTCCTTTGCGTGAACGTGGAAGGCATAAGGGGCCATAATGGATACAGCGAGTGTCGGGTCTTCGTCAGCGCACATAAAGTTACCAATATCAAGAAGAAATCCGAAGTTATCGTGAGCAACTGTATTGATGAGTTTCTCAACCCGTGCAGAATCCTGAGAGAAGAATCCGTGGTTCTCGGTCATTGTCTTAATTCCCTTTTGTTCAGCATATTTTGTGAGTTCTCTGCACGCGTTTGCAATTGTCGGCAGTGCGTTGTCATATCCTCTCGAATGCTTTATTGAGTTATCATATCCGTGTGCAACATCGTGACGAACATACTTTGCACCTGCTCTTGCGGCGTAGTCAATATAACCCTGCATTCTCTTTATTTCATCGTCGAGACCGTTCTTCGGATTCATAAGATCTGCACCGAGAGTAAATGCAACGATCTCAATATTACATTCAGCGGCTTTTTCTCTCATTCTGTCAGCGTTTTGAATATCATTCATATGATATCCGTCAACAAAATCTATTCCTTCAAAACCCATTTCAGCGGCTTTTTCGATTACTCCGAGATAACCGAGGTTATCCTTTGAAGCGTATTTACCAAAGCTGTAAGATGATACACCTGTTTTCATTTAATTGTCTCCTTTTTTGGGATGTAAGTTTGATAACATTATAGCTTATTTTTTATTTTTAATCAACATCTTTTCTGATTTTTAAGAGGCATTTTTTAAGAATAAAATTAATTTACGATACAAATAATAATAATCACCAAACAATTTTGATTCGATTATATATTCATTTTTAATTATTTTTTAATTTAATTTGAAAAAAACCTTGACAGGAATCATTATTGTAATTATAATATTATTGTTACAGTTATTCTACCATTGTTTGAATCAACAATATAATATTTAAGGAGTATTTTTGAAATGTTTGATAAGGTAAAAGCACTTCTCGTCGATGAACTCTCTATTGACGCAGCAGAAATCACCCCTGAATCTGAACTCGTTAACGATCTTGGTATCAACTCTCTTGAGCTTGCCGACCTTGTTCTTCTTTGCGAAGAAAGATTCGACATTGAAATCGGCGATGACGTTATACATAAGTTCATCACAGTTGGCGATGTTGCAAATTATCTTGCTGAAGTAGCAGACGAAAAATAAGTTTACGATTTCTATAAGACGTGTCGCTTTGCCGGTGCGTCTTTTTATTTAGAATTTAGATGGAGTTTATAATGTCTGAAAAAATAAACATTCGCGGTGTTCTTTTTAACAATGTAACTTTAGAAGAGGCTGTTTCTTACCTCGTTTCATCTCTTGAGGATGGAAAGCAAACTGCCCTGTTTACACCTAATTCTGAAATAGTACAGAATTGTATTGAAAATCCCGAGCTTTATGATGTCATTAATTCCGGTGAGTTGATTATTCCTGATGGAATCGGCGTAGTAAAGGCGGGGCGTATTCTTCGCACGCCTTTCAAAGGCGGAAAGGTTGCGGGAATTGAGGTTGGTGAAGAGCTTATCAGGAGACTCGCCGGAGGAGATCACAAGGTATTCTTCCTTGGCGGAAAACCGGGTGTAGCTGAAGCTGCGGCAGATTCACTTACTAAAAAATACCCCGGAATTCAATTTGCTGGATTTTCTGATGGATACTTCTCTAAAGAGGGAGAAGAAAACGATTCTGTCATTGAAAAAATAAATTCAACCGACGCTGATGTGCTTTATGTTTGCCTTGGTGCCCCGACACAGGAAAAATGGATATACGCAAATCGTGCAAGACTAAAAAACATCAAGATTATGCTTGCACTAGGAGGCTCTCTTGACGGGTATGCCGGTAATGTTAAGCGTGCTCCGAAGATATTTATTAAGCTTGGCCTTGAATGGTTTTACAGACTTCTGTGTGAGCCGTGGAGATTCAAAAGAATGCTTAAGCTGCCAAAGTTTTATTTTGGAACGTGGATCTACAAGCTGAAAAACAAATAAAACAAACCGCATTGCCGTCGGATTTTTCCGATTTCAATGCGGTTTTTGTTTTATTCAACTATATTGTTTTCGAGAATCAGCTTATCCATAAGCTTTTGCCAAAGGATAGTTGTTTTAATTGCAGTCTCACCGTAGTATTCAATGAGTTCTTCTACCGTGGTTTCGTAGTAGTCTGCGTAGTATTCAAATCCTTCCTCATACTCTTTGTCAGTAGGAGAAACCTCAAGGGTTTTAACGAGCTGATACATAACGAGATCCTCTTTGACAAAGGAACGGCTTTCCTCTTTCAGTTCTTCATCAGTCATTCCAACGTAATGATTTAAGAACATATCATATGTTGTTCCGTAATAATCAGCGTATGACTTATAGATTTCTTTCTGGTTATTATAAACTCTTGTAACCTCTTCTTCGGGATATTTGATAACTTCTGTGTTATCAATAATCTGTGACCATAAATCAGAGTACATGATGTTCTCAGCTTCAAATTCAAACTTTTCCTTTACGGTAGATCTGAAGGAGATCTTGAATTCCTCAACATTATTGAATCCGAGCTTTTCTTTGACAAATTCTTCTGTGAGCTCAGGTGTTATAAGCTCGTTTCCGCGGATATAGTGAACTGTACAAGTAAATGTAACTTCCTGTCCTGCCAATGCAGCATTCTTGTACTCACTCGGGAAAGTTACGTTGAAGCTGAATTCTACTCCGGGAGTCTGACCTTCAAACGCTTCCGCAAAGCCCGGGATATATCCGGAGTTTGACGAAACTGTGATTGGCTGATTTGTTGCTGTTCCGCCTGCGAATGCAACGCCGTCTTTATAACCTGCATAATCGGCAATAACCGTGTCACCCATCTCTACGGTTCGGTCGGTGTATTCTTCGTAATACGAATAATCACTAAGAAGCTGATCTATTGCATCTTCAAACATTTCTTCTGTGACTTCGGAAGATTGTTTTGTGATATCAAGACCGGTATAATCACCGAGTTTTATGTACTGAGTAAGATCGTTCCCCATATAATCGTATGGTTCAATCTCATCATCGGGATTGTTGTTATTTTGCGAACCGGTAGCTTTATTTCCGTCGTTCTCCTGTACGTTGTTTTCGTTGCCTTTACCGCAGGAAGCAGAAATGAAAAGCATTGAAGCGACAAGGAGCAATACCATTAATTTTTTCATAATACATTCCTCTGATTAGATTATTATTTGAAATAAGACTAATGAACTCTGTAATTATACCACAAAAAAGTTATTTCCTCTATAGTTATTGAACATTATTTACGATTTGTTAACCATTGATATGTCGCTAATTTCCACGAAAAATTAAAATATTGACACGGTTTAAGATTTATACTATAATATTGATGAAACAAAAGTGATTCACACATTGAGGATTTATATGAGAAATTCAACATTATGCTACATTGAAAAAGACGGTAAATATCTTATGATGCATAGGGTGAAAAAAGAAAACGATGTGAACCGTGATAAATGGATAGGTATTGGAGGCGGCTTTGAGGAGAATGAATCCCCCGAAGAATGTATAAGACGTGAGGCTCTTGAGGAGACAGGCCTCACACTTGGAAATCCCACCCTTCTCTCTGTTGTGACGTTTATTATTGAGGGCGGAGTATGTGAGCATATGTTTCTTTTCAAATGCTCGGATTTCAGTGGAGAACTTATAGATTGCGACGAAGGTGAGCTTGTATGGATCACTAAGGAAGACATATATTCTCTTGATCTTTGGGAGGGAGACAAGATCTTTCTCAAAAAAATTGAGGATGGCTGTGAATTCTTTACACTGAAGCTTGTTTACGACCAGAGCGGAAAGCTGATTTCTGCTGTTGAAAACGGAGAGACAGTATGTAAGTGACTTTACCAAATACGATTTGTATTGGCAAAGTCGATTACCGTTCAGCTATTAATCAGTTCAGATACGGTAACAAAGCTGTAGCCTTCGTTGAGCAGCGTCGGAATTATTACCTTGAGTGCTTCTATTGTTGTTGAACGTCCAGAAACATAATCGTGGAATAGAATTATATCTCCGCCTTTTACCGATGTGAGCACATTGTTTATAATTTCGCTTTCCGGAGTGTGTGCCCAATCAAGTGTGTCGATCGACCAGCAGACAATTTTATAATCATTTTCGTCCGCGACCTTCTTTACCGCATCACAATACATTCCCTCGGGTGGTCTTAGAAGTTTTGTTTTATAAGAAGTATTTGAGTATATCGTGGACTCGGTGTCGATGATCTCGTTGTAGATACTCTCCTCAGACAGATACTTCATATTACTGTGAGAATAAGTGTGGTTACCTATTTCGTGACCTGCATCGAATTCTGCTTTTACAACATCACTGTAGAGATCAACGTTCTGCCCGATTGTGAAGAACGTTGCCTTGACGTCATATTCCGCGAGAATATCGAGTATCTCAAGAGTATATCTCGGGTGTGGACCGTCATCAAAAGTCAGAGCTATTTTTTTGTCATTGGTGTGCATTGAGTAGACAACATCTGATTCCGCATAGATATTTGTTGAAAGTATAAAAACAGCCATGATAACTGCAATTAATAACTTTTTTGTAGACATAGATTATTCCCCTGTGAGTTCATCAAGTGTTCCGAAACTGTATCCCATTTCTTTCCATGATTTTATAAGATCTGAAAGTATTGCAGCGTTGGTAGATGACGTTGGATGAAGAAGTATTACCTCACCGTTATGCGTTCCGCTGAGAATCTTTTCTTTTGCCTGCTCCCGATCGGGCTGTTTGTCATTGTCCCAATCGGCATAAGCGAAGCTCCAGAAAATAGTTTTATATCCGAGTTCATTTGCCCAGCGCATATTATCTTCATTGAATTTTCCTTCAGGAGGTCGGTAGTAGGACGACAGATCATATCCTGTGGTGTTTTTGTATATTTCTTCCATTTTTTTAAGTTCTGATGAGAACTCATCTATTGAACCCATTTTTGTCATATCCTTGTGTGATGCGGTGTGATTGCAGACAGTGTGTCCTTCATCTACCATACGTTTAATAAGATCGGTATTCTTGGTAACAAGGTTCTCAAGGACAAAAAATGCTCCGGGTACATTCTCCTCCTTCAGAACGTCAAGAATTTTTGAAACATTCCCGTTTTCGTATCCGGCATCGAAGGTGAGATAAATCTTTTTTTCGTCTTTACCGAGAAAATATCCGTTATAGTTTTCAATATAACTCAAATCCGATGGGATCGGTGGACGAGAATTATCCGTTGTGCGTTTGAAATACCAACTCTGTGGTGAGGCAGATTTTTGAGTTGATGTTTTTTCAGTTCTTACCTCCGGACTTTGCTTCCCTCGCTTCGGTGTTATGTCATCTGTGATGGAAGAGTCTTCTCTCGAGTTGTTCTCGCCTCTCCTGAAGCTGATGCACGGTGAGACCGCCTGAACAGTGACAGTCATACATAATGTGAGAGCAAATACTATAAATCTATTGAATAATTTCATTGTTTTGTTTATCCTTTCTGATATAAGATTCGTTTTATATTATTTCCGTGTTGAATAATTATAGTAGAATCAAATAATGGTTTATGTATTCAATAATTCATTTATTAACACAATATGAATATTACAAGTTGTGAATTTATATTCCGAAATAATGAATATTTACACAAAAATTCTCTTGTTTTGTGCAATTCAATAATTTAAATGAAATAGAATGGTTGAATTTGTGCAAGGTGTGTATTGAAATAATCAGTCAATTGTTGTATAATTATGGCATAAAAACTAATAATAATTCATGAGGTACATAAAATGGCTAAAGAAATCAAAAAAATCGTTCTTGCATACTCCGGTGGACTTGATACATCTATAATTATTCCGTGGCTTAAGGAAAATTATGAAGGATGCGAAGTTATTGCTGTCTCCGGAAACGTTGGTCAGGCTGACGAGCTTGAAGGCCTCG